>JAICKN010000193.1 GCA_025927855.1 Terriglobales bacterium | reverse complement strand
GCAGCGCCAGCTTCCTTGCTTCTGGCCCTTTTCGCAATATGGGAGATATGGCCGCGAGGTTCCGCAGCGCGCTGGCGTGTTGCGCTTTTCGGAGGCGCAGGGGCGGCCGTTTGCGCCGCCATATTGTTGTGGTATCTGCGTCACGTCTTCGGGTCATTCCGCCCCAGCTATTCCTATTACAGCCCAGGATCATTCTCTTTCATGCGGCATCAGGGATATTTGGGCCTTACCTATCCCCATCCCGACCGGTTACTGAAACTGCTTTTTGGTTGTTCGCGAGGCTTGTTCATCGCTTCGCCTATTTCCTTCGCGGCGATTTTCGGATTGTCTTTGCTATGGAGACGGCGTACATATCGTGCCGCGATATTAGTGGCCGGCATCATTTCGGTTTATTACTTCCTTTTTAACGCCTCATTCTATTGGTGGAAGGCAGGGCTGACATTTGGCCCCCGTTACGCGGGCGCGAGCCTCCCGATGCTTTTTGTTGGCCTGGCTGCCTTGTGGCAATGCGGGACCCCGCACTGGCGGCGCGTTTTGCTGGCCGTCGCCCTTTGCAGCATCTTCATCACACTGATGGCCGTTTCGACCTCGTCCGAACTTTCCATGCAGGAAAGCTGTCCGCTCATTCACGAGGCGTGGCCTGCGTTCTGGTCGGGACACATGGCGCTCAATCGCGACTCCATGCTGACGGCGGCCGAAATAGGATCGAATCCACACTACGGCGCATTCAATCTCGGCCAGCTACTTGGCCTGCGCGGACTACTCAGTCTGCTCCCGTTGTCTATAGTTTGGACAATAGCAGCGCTGCTTTGGCGGAAAATTATTCCCCAGCAATCGCCCTAATTTATTTCAATTTGTGAATGCAGAAAGTCTGCCCAGAGAGCCTCGATATTTCCTCTACATAGGGCAACGCGCGCTATTCGCAAATCTTCTTATGCGCGGCAAGGAAGTGAATTCCCCGCCCCCACGAGGTCTTCTATGAACAGGAAAGTCACCCAATACAGTCTTGTGGCGCTCGTCGCGACATTCTTCTGGTTCGCGTCCAGCGCCGTTGCGCAAGTTCAATCCACCATAACCTGCCCGGCTGGACAATGGGACGTGCTTAGCGTCTCTATGCTTGATCCCGGCCTGGTGGGCCAGCACTATCACATGCAAAATAGTGCAGGGGGATCGGCCACTGCTTACAAATTCACTACATGGATTCCAAGTGAAAACAAGCTTTACTATGTTAAAAATCCGCAAGGCTATCCATGGGACATTAATCTTTACGACTCCAATTACATCTATCAATGGATCACAGAAGTGACGTGGACTGATCCTTATCAGTACAAAAAATTTAATAACGGCACCGGAAGTTCTACCGCAGACTTTTCATTCCGCTGGGCTCCACGCTGCGGAACTCCGGGTAGTAGCTCCATGTGGAACCCGCCGACCGCGGGGGCGCAGTACAATTCACGCTTTGAAATTCATCCGCAGAATCCAACCCAGCAGCCCTCTATGTCAGAATGTTCACTTCCTTACAAAGAAAGCTATCTCGGCTACACACTGCTGGAGTTGAAGTCCGTCGCGAGCATCACCCTTCACGATACCCGCACCAATCCGCCCACAACCATCAACGCCCAGGACCTGCCTCTGCAATACACTTGGGGCTGTGGCAGTGAAGACGTGAACTCATGTACGGACCGGGAAGTGTTCGACTACGCTGTAGATCAAAATCCGAATCCGGTGGATGGCCTGAAGCACAGCTACGGCTGGGTGAAGTGGCGCCATTACAAGAACACGAATTTCGGCACCGGAAATCCCGCAAACTGGTCGCAAGATAACGAGGGCCTTGAGGACTATCTTGTGGCCAATTCTCCCGTCAACGAAGGTACTGTGGATTTTCCCTGCTTCTAAGGAATGAAGAACCAGATAGAACTGAGCACGCCTCGCATAAAGCGGGGCGTTATCTTGCTGCAAGAGAATGCCTCCAAATGATCGCATTCTGCGCATCCTGCATCAAAGCTTTGGCCGGTTTCACGGGAAATGCTTTTCAGAAAATTGATCTGCTCTCTATGGAGGATGCTATGGAAAATTGGAAGCGGGCAGTAATTGCCGGGTCTGCAGGCGTGAGCATACTGTTGCTCGCCAAACGGAAAAAGACGCCGGGAATTGTGTGCGGCGGAATCAGCCTGGCGCTCTTGGCATCGGAATATCCGGAAGAGTTCGCCAAATTCCGCGAAAACATTCATCAATACATGGAGCAGGGAGTCACATTCATCGAGATCGCTTCGCGCCTGGGCGAACGGGTTGCAGAGGCCACCGAAGGCCGCTCTTCCCAATGGTACGAAGCTCTGTTGGCGAACTGAGAGCATCAGCCAAAGGAAAATAGTCATAGTCGCGGCCATTCCGAAGGAAGCGACCGCTGACATCGCGCGTTTATAGCAGTAAATGTTCCTCCGCAAATCACTCCGCCTCACCATTGGTGAGCCTCACACTACCCCTGCAAGATGCGGCGTTCGTCAGCCAAATTCGGCAACACTTGAAGAACGGTCCGCAGTGGAAGCGCCCTTCCGCCAGAACGGCCGAACCAAAGATATCCTCCATTTTTAATCCCACGGGTGGAACCGGACGGGCGTAAATTTCGTATTTTTTCAAGCACTACCAAATTGAAATTGAAACCGTCTAAATTCCCTGGAGGTAGTTCGATTGAAATCGCACCGGCGAAGGTTCCTCTTCTTTTTCTTTCTGTTACTGTTTTTTGGAATGGCCACAATTTCTTCCGCGCAGACCTCCGCGTATCCCCCGGTCACAATTCCTGGCTCAGAAATACGCACGATGAAATCCGCGTCCACCGGACGCACCTACGATCTATACATCCACAAGCCGGCTAACTTCGGCAAAGATACTGATGCTGCCCAAAATGACAAGAAATATCCGGTGCTCTATCTGCTCGACGGCCAATGGGACTTCAAGCTGCTCGATTCTGTCATCGGCGGCCTCGTCTATGACAAATGGATGCCGGACATCGTGGTGGTTGGCATCACTTATCACGGCGAGAATCCTGACTACAATGCCCTTCGGGGAATCGATTACACACCGGAGCCCGGCGATACGAAAGGTTCGGGAGGCGCCCCCAAATTCCTTCAGTTCTTAAAAAGCGAGCTCATCCCCTTCATGGAAGCAAATTACCGCGGCGATCCTTCGCGCCGCATTCTGGCCGGCCATTCGCTTGGCGGCCTCTTCACCTTATATGCAATGTTTAGCGACCCATCTTTGTTTTGGGGATACCTTGCAGGCAGTCCTTCGGTACCCTGGGCCAATAGCGCGCTCGTGAAGCAGGAGGCCGAATATGCGAAGAACCACCAAAGCCTTCCCGTGAGACTCTACATGGCCGTAGGCGGCGCGGAGGAGCTTTTAACCCCAGACATGAACTTCGCTAAAACCTTTGCCTCCCGCAATTACAAAGACCTGCATTGGGATGGCCGTGTCATCGAAAGCGAACGTCATTCCGGCGTCAAACCCGAATTCTTTAACCGGGGATTGCGCTACATCTTCAGCAATGAGTGATGTTGTAGATATGCGTCCGCCTGTGCTCACCCTGTAAAACAGGCGGTGCACCCCATATTTCTCATTACTTGCCCGCGTTGAAATTCAGGCTTGATTCGCATGGTGTGTGCCCTGGAAGGGCTTCCTAACTTGTTGAACGCAATAGCCGACCAGTACCTTCGGGCCGCCTCCTCCAATTTCGAGGGTGGCCTATTGCGTTAAAGCTCCGGCTGCATCTAAAATAACAATATCCGACTGAATTAGTCGGCATTAGGTTCCATGCTCAAGCTGACCAAAAAAGCTGACTACGGTTTGATGGCCATGAAGCACCTGGCGGAGCATGCTCATGAAGGCGCATGCAGCACGAAGGATGTGGCCGAAGCTTACGGCATTCCGCAGGAGTTGCTGGCCAAGATACTGCAACGGCTGGCCAAGGCCGGACTTCTGCACTCGCAGCATGGCACCAACGGTGGTTACACGCTGGCGCGCGAAGCTTCCGGCATCAGCGCATTTGAAGTGATTCGCGCAATTGACGGCCCATTATTTATTACCTCTTGCATCACGGTTCGTGGCGAGTGTGGTCAGACTGACCGGTGTACCATACGCGAGCCGTTGCGGCGGGTGAACCAAAGCATCGAGCATGTATTGCGGAGCATCAGTATTGCCACCATGAAAGATGAGCCGGAGACGGAAACGGTCGAGATGGAAAAGTCTGGGCTTATCACGATTGATTCGTTAGAGAATCTGGCTGTCGGCGTGGCGCAAAGAAACCATCGCTAGAAGATATGGTGATTGAGCAGAGTTATTTCGTATTTACAGGTTCTGGAGAGCGCACATGAGTTCAAACGGCAACACGGCAGTACTGGAAGAGCAGGCATCCTCGAAGGGCGTTAAGCTGCCCATCTATATGGATAATCACGCGACCACGCCCATGGATCCGCGTGTGCTGGAAGAGATGCTGCCCTACTTCATGGAAAAATTTGGCAACGCGGCCAGCCGCAATCATCCCTTTGGATGGGTGGCGGAAGAAGCTGTGGACCTGGCCCGCGAGCGCATTGCCAAGCTCATCGGCGCGACCTCGAAGGAGATTATTTTTACCTCCGGCGCCACCGAAAGCGACAACCTCGCCATTAAAGGCGTGGCTGAGATGTACCGTGAAAAAGGCAACCACATCATCACCGCCGTCACCGAACACAAAGCGGTGCTCGATACCTGCAAGCGCCTGGAGAAATACGGCTACCGCGTAACTTATTTGCCGGTCCAGAAAAATGGCTTGATTGATCTGGACGAGTTGAAGCAGGCGATCACCGACAAAACAATTTTGGTAACCCTCATGGCCGCCAATAATGAAATTGGCGTGTTGCAGCCGGTTGCGGAAATTGGCAAGCTTTGCCGGGAACGCGGCGTCATCTTCCACAGCGATGCGACCCAGGCCGTGGGCAAAGTTCCGATTGATGTGAACAAGCAGAACCTCGATCTCATCTCGATCTCCGCGCACAAAATGTACGGACCGAAGGGCGTGGGCGCCTTGTATGTGCGCAGAAAGAATCCCCGCGTGCAGGTCTCCGCCATTATTGACGGAGGCGGGCACGAGCGCGGAATGCGTTCCGGCACACTGAATGTCCCCGGCATTGTTGGACTGGGCAAGTGCTGTGCCATTGCATCCGAAGAAATGGAGAAAGAAACCGCCTACCTCATGGGCTTGCGTGAACGGCTTCGCGAAAAAATCATGGGCCGGCTCGACGAGTGCTATATCAACGGCTCCATGGAGCACCGGCTGCCGGGAAATTTGAACATCAGTTTTGCCTATGTGGAAGGGGAATCGCTGCTGATGGGCATCAACGATGTTGCCGTTTCCAGCGGCTCGGCCTGCACCTCCGCGACGCTTGAGCCATCTTATGTATTGAAGGCATTGGGCGCGGGCGACGATTTGGCGCATAGCTCCATCCGCTTCGGCATTGGCCGGTTCAATACAGAAGCGGAAATTGATTACGTGGCTGACCGCGTAGTCGAAACCGTGCAGCGGTTGCGCGAACTTTCTCCGCTGTACGAAATGGCAAAAGAGGGAATTGATTTGACCAAAGTAAAGTGGGCGGCTGAGCCTGCGGCACACTGAATTTTAGATTTGAATTCAGGTTTTTGTAATTCAAGTTTGATGTCTAGGAGAGACGAAATGGCATATAGCGACAAAGTAATTGACCACTACAACAATCCACGGAATGTCGGTTCCATGGACAAGAACAGCCCGGAAGTCGGCACGGGACTGGTGGGCGCGCCGGAGTGCGGCGATGTGATGAAGCTGCAGATCAAGGTGAATCCGCAAACCAACGTGATTGAAGACGCCAAGTTCAAGACCTTCGGCTGCGGCTCCGCCATTGCTTCTTCCTCGCTCGCGACTGAGTGGGTAAAGGGAAAAACCGTGGACGAAGCGCTCTCCATCAAGAACATGGACATTGTGAAGGAGTTGTCACTGCCTCCGGTGAAAATCCATTGCTCGGTGCTGGCAGAAGACGCGATTCGTTCCGCTATTTCCGACTGGAAGAAGAAGCAGGCATCGGCAAAACCGGCAGCCGCCGTGGAAGCGTAAGAGATAGGCGCAAGCGATGACAGTGTTGAACCAAGAAACGTTGACCCCGGAGACGTTGACCCAGGAGACGAAACCCGCGGCTCCGCCGGCCAAAGGGATTGGCGTGACGGAAAAAGCTCTTGCCAAGATCCGCTCGGCCATGGTGAAGGAAGGAATCTCGCCTGAGCAAGGAGGGTTGCGCCTGGGAGTGCAGGGCGGGGGCTGCTCCGGCCTGAGCTACAACATTCGTTTCGATACGCAGCCGCGCGAGCGCGACCGGGTCTTTCAGTTCGGCGATGTGCGGGTGTTTGTGGACCCGAAATC
>JAICKN010000221.1 GCA_025927855.1 Terriglobales bacterium | reverse complement strand
TTTCCGCCGAAGATGCAGAGCTTTCCTCTCTACGGCGACGCCGCAATTCCAAATTCCAAGCCGGGGCCCGATGAAGAGACCGGGGCAGACCGCGGATTCATACGGAAAGTGTCCCGTCCACAAATCCAGGTGTACTTGCCTGCTAAAGACCGCGCCACCGGGACGAGCGTTCTCATCTTTCCGGGCGGCAGCTATGCCGGACTCACCTTCAACTACGAGGGAACACAGCAGGCGCAATACTTTATAGACCACGGTGTCGCCGCATTCGTCGTAAAGTATCGCATTCCCAGCGATCAAACGATGGTCGACAAATCCATAGGACCGCTTCAGGACGCGCAGCAGGCAATACGGTTCGTCCGCCTGCATGCCAAGGAATGGGACCTCGACCCGGCCAGAGTTGGAGCGGTTGGATTTTCGGCGGGGGGACATTTGGCCTCGACCCTGGCAACGCATTTCAACAAGGCTTACGTAGACAACCCTGAGAACGTCAACCTGCGCCCCGACTTCCTGATCGTGGTCTACCCGGTCATCAGCATGGAACCGAAGATTACGCACATGGATTCGCGCAAGGACCTGCTGGGGGAGAATCCGTCTGAAGAGAAGGTCCGCCTCTTCTCGAACGAACTACAGGTAACCAAGGACACACCGCCCACGCTTATTCTTCAGGCCGCGGACGACCGGCTGGTTGATGTGGACAACAGCATCGTCTTCTTTGAGGCGCTGCGCCACGCAGGCGTACCAGTTGCAATGCGCATATTTGAAAAAGGGCAGCACGGATTTTTCCTGATACCGCGCGACCGTTGGCAGTCGGTCATTTTAGGGTGGCTGGACACCGACGGGTGGTTGTGCAAAAAGGCGGAGTAGGCGTAACTGCCTCAGCGGATTTCAGCGGGAGTAGTGGCACGCTCAGCGAAATCAGAATCAGGACTGTGAGAGTCCAAGCTGTGCGAAAGCAGCGGCGAGCGATCGCGCGTCCACTCACTAAACGGTGAACGCTGGTTGCAGTCCAGGCAATAAGTTTCCGCAAATTTAGTTCCGCAACTCGGGCAAGTCGCCTGCTTGGCGAAAGTGTCAAAGCCCTGATTGCAGTGATTGCATTTCCAAAACTCTCCAATGGGCGGAGAAGTTTTGCACCTGGGGCATTGGAACTCATCGCGCCGCGGCAGCTTGGCAAATTGAATCAGCGCGCGGGCATGCTTCCATCCCCCCCAGCAGTTGAAGACCATGTAAGCGGCGATAAGGCCGAGCCACAATGACCGTGACCACACAGCTAACGCGATCAGCCCAATTGCTCCGACGAAACCGAGGACGGTCGCGGCCATGAGGCTGCGGGCGCGGCCCATCACAAACCACAAAAGTGACCATAGAATTTTTCCTCCGTCGAGCGGATAGACGGGGAGCATATTGAAGACCAAGAGGGCAATGTTGATCCACCAAACGTTATGGAGCAAAAGATATGCGTTGGGATTGGCATAGGCCCATCCGGAAGCGCGGGCCAGCGTCTCCAGTCCGGAGAGAATTGGCCAAAGCGCAACGTTCACGGCGGGCCCGGCAACGATGCTCCAAAGAATGGCTGCCGGACGCATCGGTGGGTCCACATAAGCCACGCCGCCGAGCGGCCAGAGCACAATGCGATTGGCAATGCCGCCAACCTTGCGGCACATGAGCGCATGACCATACTCGTGCATCAGGACAATGACAAACAGTGCCAGATATTCAGCGATGTTCCAGCCAATGGAAGAATAGCGGCTGATTCCGCCCTGAATTTCATAGATCGCCGCCAGAAACCACCACCAGTGCAGATAGACATCCACACCGGCGAAGCGAAAGAGATGAAAGGAACGTTGGCGGCTCAGCATAAGAGAAGTTTATAACAATGCGCAAGAAGGGCAAATCACGTGAGTAACTGCGAGAACTGCAACTGATTTTGCTCCAATTACTGACTTGAATCGCATCCCAGGGAAAAGCGCAAAGCAGCACAAAACTTCACTCATGCGCGCAGGACTGAGTTGATGCGGAATCTATTCCAATAAGGGAGTGCTTTCAAATCGCGTGTTCATCCGGGCTGTCAGGCGTACCCCGCGGCTCGCAGGGACTCCTATCCTCGGCATCTCGCAATAATCAGCGTCGCGTCATCGAATTGCTCTTGCGGGCTGAATTTCTGCACGGTATCGAGCACGGAGGCGATCATCGCGGACGGTCCGCCTTCGCCGCATTGCAATGCTCCGATCAGGCGCTGCTCTCCAAACTCCTCTCTATCTTTGCTTGATTCGCTGATGCCGTCGGTGTACAGAGCAAGCGTGTCTCCGGGGTGGAGTTTGCACTCCTCAATTGAGCAATTCCATTTTTCAAACAAACCCAACAGAGTGCAGGTGGAGTTGAGCCGTTCGACGGTTTGATTTTTGCGAAGGATGAGTCCGGGCAAGTGTCCGCAATTCGCATAACGCAAAAGGCGCGATTTGTCGTCGTACTCGGCAAAAAATAAAGACGCGTACGCGCTATCCACCGAATTTTCGTAAAACAGGCGGTTCACCGAATGCAATAAATGTTCGAGCTGCTGCAAAGAGCTGGTGCACTGGCTACGCAGGTTGGCCTGCAAATTTGCCATGAGAAGGGCGGCGGCAATGCCCTTGCCGGAAACATCGCCCAGCACAAGCCCGAGGCGTTGCTGGCCCAGGTCGAGGAAGTCAAAGTAATCGCCACCCACCTGGCGAGCCTGCACACACGCCCCGGCATATTCCAAAGTATTCAGTTCCGGATGAATTTGAGGAAACAACCGCGATTGCACGTTCCGAGCAATTTCCATCTCCAGCGCGGCACGGCGGTCAGCTTCGACTTTCTTGGCAAGAACTCCGCGCTGCGCTTCAATGCCCCTGGTCAATTCATCAAAGCCGGCCAGGCCGAATGAGTTGCCGTCAATGTCCTCAAAACGCGTGAAGATGCCGCCCCATGGGGGCGACTGCGGTGGAGCATGAAATCGCACTCCACGTTCGCTCCATTGTTTATATTTTGCGTGGATATCTTCGGTGATGAAATAGACATTCGTATCGCGCCCGACGAGCTTGTACTGTTCACTGCCGGGGGTCGCTAAAGCAAGAGCAATGGATGCGCTGCCGTCCGGCGGCGTAACCTCGACCCAGCGTCCACCTGATTCAAACTTCACATCGGCAACTACGCGAAATTTAAGATGATCTACATAGAACCGCAAACTCTTTTCCTGATCGCGCACGAAAATCATGACAAAATGCAAGCTTACATACGGCTCTTTATGATCCAGCCGAATCGGCAGCCGGTCGAGCCCAAAAGGTAACGCTGGTTCGCTCATCAGGATGACAATTATATGCCGGGAGCACGAAAGCGGGCTTTCGGGATTATTTCCCTTTACCTGCAAATTACCTTTACACTGAATGCCATCTGGTAAAAATTCACGCCATTTTTTGCGCCGGAGAAAGTGATGCTTCCAACTCCTGTAACTGACATGAAGGCGTTCGTGCCTTCCAAAGACCTCGGTGTTTCTAAAACTTTCTATACCGATTTAGGTTTTACGGTCAATTGGAGCAATGATGAGATCGCAGAACTTCAGATCGGCTCCTTCCGATTCCTATTGCAAAAGTTCTACGTCGCACAACATGCGGGCAATTTCATGATGAGCCTGCAAGTTGAAGATGCGGACGCGTGGTGGGAACACATACAGCGGCAGGAGTTCACGAAGAAATATCCCGGAATCATGTGCAAGCCTCCGCAGATGCAGCCTTGGGGAATCCGCGTGCTTTACCTGAGCGATCCTACGGGCGTCTTGTGGCACATTACGGATATGCGCAAGCCATAGCGATATAGGGCAGATAGCTATTCCGTCAACCTCGTCACCAGGCCCGTTTCGAGAGAGTAGTAGGCTCCAATGATGCTCAGCTTGCTCTCTTCATGAGCATGCTTGAGGATTTCGCTTTGGGCGAGCAGATCATTTACGGTCTTGCGTACATGCGTTTTTATGGCGAAGTCAATGATATCTTCCGGTCCGTGCTGTTCTTTGGCGATTCGACATGATTCCATGATCGGCTGGATCAATGCTTCCAGGTTCGGCGATGGCATTTTCTCGCCCGAGCAGGCAGCCGTGACTCCGCCACACCGTTGATGGCCGAGCACAACGATCACTTTGGTCCCGAGAATCCTAACTGCGAACTCAAGGCTGCCGATGCCCATGGGATCGGCGCTATTGCCCGCGATACGCACCACGAACATATCGCCAAGACTCTGATCGAAAATGGCCTCTGATGGAAGCCGGCTGTCCGAGCAACTGAGCACAGAAACGGGCGGGTTCTGGGTTTTCTCGAGACTGCGCCGTTGCGCAACGATGTCGCGGGCAAGCGGCTTGCCTGCGACGAAGCGTTTGTTGCCCTCCATCAGGGAGTTCCAAATCTGTTCGGCGGAGAGAGTGCCGGGAATGTTTGCGGTGGATTGAGATTTTTCTGAAATCATTCAATGAAATGATAAATGAGATTGCTAAGTAAATTTCGCCATTATGCATTTGTGGAATTGGCCGCAGAATATCTCGTAGGCCACCTGCCAGGGAAAATGCCCATCCAAATCCTGCGGAGGTAAAATGATCCGCAAATTGAAAACTGGTGAATACCGGCTCTATTCACGAAAGAAGAATGCCAAAACAGGCAAGCGCCGCAATCTAGGCACGTTCCGTACCCGCAAAGCTGCTGAAGAACACGAGCGAGCAGTGCAATATTTTAAGCATCATTAGAAAGATGCCTTTGCGACTGGAATGCGTTCAACAAATTTTGCTGCCTAAATGTTGCGTTCTTGGCGAAACTTCCAGCGCGTGGCTGTCTTGGAAAATGTCTTTTCAATCTGGCCGAAGACGACGACCGGGTGGACGGAGAATATCGGCTGCTTGAGCGCTATCAGTTCGTCCGCCATGCCCGACATGTCCCACTTATATTTGCGCTCGTAAAGAGGAATAAATCTGCGGACGAGCGATGGATCTTTTAAAACTTTTGCTCTGCCTTCAACGATAACGGCCTCGGCGGCATCCTCATTTGTGACCACGCAATAGGAATTGTTGGCCAGGTTTTTGGCTTTTCGCGTCTGCGCCCCGGTGCTGAAATAAAGGATTCCATCGAGCCAGAGTCCCAGACCGGCATGGCATGTGGACGCCCGTCAGGACGAACGGTAATGACCCAATACTGGCGGCTCTTGTTGAGCTTGCTTTCTGCCCATTTCCATGAAAGCAATCCCTTGCTGGACTTCGGCAAACCATAGCCCGGCATGTGCGGACGGCTGGCTTTGGGAGTTTTTGAAGAAGCCTTTTTTGCAGCCATGGCAGACCTCGGCAGAGATTTTAACTCGGGAGAGGTGCCTGTGTGGAAGATTTC
>JAICKN010000139.1 GCA_025927855.1 Terriglobales bacterium | reverse complement strand
GCCCAACTGCCGTATACAGAGGAGGAAACTCATCCTCGGGAATACTGGCATTTCCGGTTACATGAACTTCTTTAATGATGGTCTGAAGCCCCTCGTCAATGTGCAGGCCGACCGCAATTTGATTTTGCGCGCCCTAGTAGTTGTCCTGCACAGTGCTTGTGACTTTCACCTGCTCAAAGCCGTTCGCCTCATAGAGATTCTCGAGTGCGGCGATGTCCGCGCTGAGCAGTTTTTGACTATAGCGACCATGCGAAAGAAACCGGCCGGCGGGCTGCACCTGCAGAAGAGGGCGCAATGTCTCGGTGGAAAAATAATGGTTGCCGGTAATATCCAACCGCGCGAGTTTATGCGCCACGCCGGGATTGATGACGTAGACGACCCTCATCTGGCGGCTGTGCATTCCGTGCTTTTGCACCTCGATACTGGCGTCAAAATAGCCGCGCGTCTGCAAATAGTTCAGAAGGTTGCGCCGCCCCTCATTCAACAGATCGTCATCGAGCGCGTTTTCTTCATAGACCGGAACGTACCTCTTAAGCACGCGCTGGGATATCTTGAAGCCTTCCGCTTCGATTTTCACAGAGGGGCCGGGCTGAACATCGAAGGTGTAGTCCACGCGGTTCTGTTTAGGCTTATAGATTTGCCGCGCAATGGAGACCTGCGCCAGCCAGCGGTCCTGCTTCTGGTATTTCTTGCTTAGCCGGGATAGCGCATTGGTAAGCGCCCGCGCGGTCGCGGGATCTCCCGGATGCATTCCGGTAATATCGCGGATTTCGTCAATGTTATAGCCGGGATCTCCGGTGGCGATGACTTCTCCGATGTGCGCTTGCGGCCCGGGCCGGAGGTGAAAAAGAATATCAATCTGCTGCGTGTCCTCGTGTTTGTGTTCTTCCACGTTCACCGTGGACTTGTAGTAGCCATTCTCCTCCATGAGATGCTGAATACTGTCCTGCGCCCGGTCAATTTTTTGTTCGGTGAATAACTCCCCCAGCCGCAATTTTGCCGCGCTCACCAGCTGGTTGGCAGTGGGATGGTTCTCATTGCCGGTCACCGAGACATCCCCAATGAAATAGTTAGGCACGGTTACAAACGAAAGCACGATTCCACCGCCGTTGCCGGGCTGCTCTTCCGCGCGGATGTCGGCAAACCGTCCTGTGTCGTTAAGCTGCTGTATGCTGCGGCGAATGAGTTCACGGTCGAGCGGCTGGCCGGCTTTTTGGGGAACCCTGTCGAGAAGGTCTTTTTGATCGGCAGGCTGCGGAACTTTAGGAAAAATGATCTGCCGCACCGGCAATCCCCAATAAGTGGAATTGCCGCCGGGAATTGCTGCCGCCGCTGCCGCAGGCGCGCTGCTTTCCGCTTGCTGCGCCTTTGCCGCTCCCGCCCAGGCGGGCATGGAAAATACCGCGGCCCACAGACCTATGGCGCTCAACAGCGGCAGCTTGAATGGCAAACGAATCCCCTCACTCCGGATGACGGCGGCCCGCGCGACGGCAAGCCTCTCAGTTACAGCTCATCATTGAATATTGAGTATTGAATATTCGATGATTTGCCGCGCCCCAATTGTTGTACTCCCCTTCATGGCAAGCCAATCGGCAAAAGTGCGAAAGCTTGTGACCTATAATAATGGTTTGTTACGCAGGAATTGGTGATCTCTTTGGAACCAGCATCTTTGGAGCCATCCCTGAATGAACGTTACTCGCGGCAGATAATGTTCGCTGGAATCGGCATTCAGGGCCAGAAGCGTCTAAGCCTGGCGCGGGTGGCCATTGTCGGCTGCGGGGCCACGGGTTCCGCCCTCGCTTCCCTGCTGGCCCGAGCTGGAACCGGCATGTTGCGCATTATTGACCGCGATTACGTCGAGCCGAGCAACCTGCAGCGGCAGATGTTGTTCGATGAGGGCGATGCTGCCGAATCTATGCCCAAGGCGATTGCCGCGGCAAAAAAAATTGCGGCCTTCAATTCACAAATTTGCGTGGAACCCCATGCCGCCGATTTGACCCCGGAGAACGCCGAAGAATTGCTTGCCGGGATGGATCTAATCCTGGATGGGACCGACAACTTTGAAACCCGTTATTTGCTGAACGATTTTTCGGTAAAAAACGGAATTCCCTGGATTTACACTGCCGCCGTCGGCAGCTACGCGGTCACGCTGAATGTCCTCCCCGGCGAGACCGCCTGCCTGGCCTGCATCTTTCCCGATCCGCCCGGGGGCATGGTGGAAACCTGCGAGACGGCTGGCATATTAAATGCTGCGGTAAATTTTGCCGCATCGGTGGCAGTGACGGAAAGTTTGAAATTGTTGACCGGAGCCAAAGATAAGTTGCGTAAAACTTTGCTTTCCACGGATTTATGGCGCAACGACCGGGCCGAGGTCAATGCCGCTGCTCCCCGCGCCGGGTGCCGCGCCTGCCTGGAACGCAAGTTTTTGCATTTGGAGGGAAAAGGACGGCCCCATATCACTCTGTGTGGCCGAAATTCGGTGCAAATTCATGAACGCCATCGGCCCATAGACCTGGTCTCAATGGGGGAGCGGCTGAAGCCTCACGGGGAGGTGCGGCACAACGATTTCGTCTTGAAATTCTGGCGCGAGCCATATGAAATGACGCTATTTCCTGACGGACGCGCTATTATCAAGGGCACAACGGACGCCGCGATTGCGCGCAGCCTTTATGCCCGCTTCGTCGGCAGCTAGAGGCGGAGCAGCATAAGCATCTTTGTCCGGCAGTATGTCGGCCCGGCGGCATCCTCGCCCGGCGAAGACGAATCTTAACTTTGTGCCGTTGTTCGTTTTGTTCTTTCAGGTTTGTTGTTTTAGTTTCTGGTCTTTTAAGTTGTTGCGGAGGCGCTATGCGCAAAACAATTTTGTTCAACTCGGTTCTTCTCCTATCCATGTTTGGGTTCGTTGCCATTATGGCCGCACAAGTAACGGTGCAGGCGGGAACAGCCACCTATAGCGTGCCCGGTGAGTACGCGCTGCCTTTTGCGCCTCTGGTAAGCACGCCGTCTGTCTCCCTGGAGAGCGCTCCGCTGCAGGTTGGGGCCAGCAATGCCACTGGAGAAAACGTAGCAGGCGCGACGAACTCCACGTTGCCCGTCCCCGCAGCTCCCAGCCAGAGCGCCTATGGATTCTCCTATGAGGAATCGCCGGCGTCTTCCACAGCGGGAGCGCATGCAAAGCTCAATCTTGGCGCGGCCGAGTTTGAAAACAATCAGAGCGTCGCCAAACTGATCGCGGAAGAGCATCTTTCTAAGACCACGCAAGGCGCAGCGCATCTTTATACCAATCAGGATGTCGAACAGCCCTCCAACTCCAGCCTGACGGCCCACTCGGCTGCGCATCAATACACGAACCAGGATGCTGAGCAGGCCCGCGAGCACACCGAACAGAATGCAGGAACCGTAAACCTGAATGGAAAAATAGAACGTCTGCCCTGAAGATCACGGCAGCACATCCATGCGGAATTTCGCGGCATGTACGCTGTGCAAGGTTGTGTAAGAGTCGTTGTTAGGCTTGCAGGGCCGGGGCTTGCAGGGCCGGGGAGCGCTCGTCAGTACATCGAGTCGTACTTGCTCACGACCCATTCTCCGCTTTTATTTTCAAGCGTCACCGAAAACAGTTCTTTATATGTCCCCTTCTCTCCGGGGACTGTTTCCCGTTTGCCGCGATATTCCAGAATGCGAAGCGGCGGCGTGTCCTGCCAGTCGGCGATCTGCCATGAAACCAGCGGATGCTGCGCTTCCGAATCACAGATGAACGCAGCATACTTCCGGCGGTAGTCTTTTTCCCAACTTGCCAATTCTTCTTTGCAGTGGCCGTCCCGCATGGCCCGTATGAACTTGTTGGCCACGCGTTCCGAGGAGCGGTCGCGCAGCGGATTCATGGAAATCGAAAGCGGCACATTGGAAAGCGGATCGCGCTCCTCCGAACGCGAGAGCACCGGGCCCTGATCATTCAGCCAGATAAGGTACCCAAAAAAGATCACCAGCAGGAGCAGGCCTGCGCCCGCGGCAATCCATAGCTGTGTGCGGGGTACTTCCATATTGCCGAGGCTACCGCCGGTCAACTCAGTTCACAAGATTACCCACGTCAGGCGCGAAGGTACATGTACGCATGGAAATTACCGCGAAGGTGGTACGGCGCAACATGATTGGGTGGGTCATTGCCTATTCTAAAAAACTTGCTTCTATGTCCGGTCCATTGGCATGAACAAGATTCCCGACTTCCTCCCCTTCCAAATCTGCCCACCGACTGCGTAACCATTCGAATAGGAGGGCCGATTAAGCTATCATCACAATCAGTCCCAGTGATCGAAGCCGCAAATCATAGCAATCGAGCAGATTCAGAGGCCATCCGCGCCGCCAATGTTTTCCGTCACTATCAAATGGGGGCCGCCTTGGTGCGGGCGGTTGATGGCGTCTCCATTACGATCCGCGCTGGCGAGTTCGTGGCCCTGCTAGGCCCCTCCGGCTCGGGCAAGTCTTCCCTGCTGAATCTCATTGCCGGACTCGACCGGCCTACTTCCGGCGAAGTTGTGGTCATGGGAAGTGATCTTGCCGCGCTCCCTCGCGAAAACTTGGCGAAGTACCGTTTGCACACCGTGGGAATGGTCTTCCAGTCCTTCAACCTCATTCCCAAGATGACCGTTCTCGAAAACGTTGAGCTGCCGCTGCGCTTCGCGGAGATTGACCGCAATCAACGCGTCGCCAGAGCGCGGCAGGCTTTGGAACGCGTCGGGCTGGGACAACGCCTTAACCATCGTCCTATGGAACTCTCCGGCGGCGAGCAACAAAGGGTTTCATTGGCGCGGGCGCTCATTAACAACCCCACACTTTTGCTGGCGGATGAACCAACAGGAAATCTCGACAGCCGCACCGGCTCCGAAATTATGGACCTGATTTGCGGCTTCAACAACTCGCTCGGCATGACCATCGTGATGGTTACGCACGAGCAGGCGCTGGCCCAAAAATACGCAAGCCGCATGATCCACCTGGCGGACGGCAAGCTGGTAGATGACCTGCCGAATCACCCAGCGGCGCGGATGGATGCGCAATGGAAGGGATCGCAATGAAGCTTTACGATGCAACCGAGCTGGCGCTCCGCAACCTGCGCGAATCTTTGTTCCGCAACTCGCTCACCACCATCGGCATTTCTGTTGGCGTAGCGTCGCTCGTGGCCATGCTCTCGCTCGGCATCGGACTGCAACAGCTTGCCTCCCGCCGCCTTCAAAAGGCCGGATTATTTAACACCATCGTTGTGACTTCGCGGCGCGACGGCGGATTCAGAGATCAGCGCGAGGAAGCCTCCTCTCCGGCTGAAAATGTTCCGCTTGATGAACCCGCACGTCAGAAAATTGCAAAACTCAGCGGAGTCGCCGAGGCGTATGCCGATGTTCGCTTCACCACCGATGTACTCTTCAACGGCAGCTCTCACCTGACCGCGGTTGCCGGAGTTCCATTTTCCGCCAAGGGTAGCGACGCCTTCGATGGAATGCAGGGCGCCTTCTTCTCGTCCGATTCCGCCCCCGAAGTCATCCTGCAAAAATCGTTTGCCGCAGAGTTGCTGGGCAAAAATCCCCGGCTGGAGACCAACGAGAACGTCGCTGACCTCGCGCACCCGTTGCTCCAGAAAGACGTAACGATTCGTTATGCGGAACGCGTCGCGGCTCCCTCGAACACCGGCGAGGGATCCGGCTACTCCGTAGTCTCCCGCCAGCAGACCTTGAAAATTGTCGGCGTCACCGATGCGGACCCGGAAAGCATACGGGGCCCGGGACGCGCCCGCGTATTCCTGCCGCTCAAGCTGGCGCAGACGCTTCACGTGATGCAGGCCTCCGACTTGCGCGACACGGCCCTGAGCGGGCCTCCCACCTACCCCTCGCTCAGCGTCCGCGTGAATGATCCGAGCACGGTGCCTGCCGTCGAGGACGCAATCAAAAAAATGGGGTTCAGCGCCTTCTCCATTGCTGATGCGACGCGCAACATGCAGCAATTTTTCGCGGTGCTCGATTTATTCCTGGGAATTTTCGGGAGCCTCGCCCTGGCTGTCGCCTCCATCGGCATTGTGAATACGCTGGTCATGGCGATCCTCGAGCGCCGCCGCGAAATCGGGATCATGAAGGCTATCGGCGCAAGCGACGCCGATGTGCGCGGTCTGTTTTTTGCGGAAGCCGGCGCCATGGGCGCTCTTGGCGGCATTGTGGGCGTTACGCTCGGCTGGATCATTGGCCACATCATCAATTTCGGCACCAATATTTATCTGGAACGCCGCCATCTTGCTCCGGCGCAAATTTGGTATGTGCCTCTCTGGCTGGTGATCTCTGCCATCGCTTTTTCCATCATTGTGAGTTTGCTCGCGGGCCTTTATCCGGCGGCGCGCGCGGCGCGTCTTGATCCCGTGCAGGCCCTCCGCTACGAGTAAAATTATTTCATGTGCAGTTCTCTTTTGCGGTGGTTGGCGTTTCTAGTTCTTCCTCTCTTCTGCTTTCGCGCTCATGCCCAGGGCCGCATTGATTGCAACGCTCTCAAGAGCCATGTGCTCGCTCAGGCCGTGCATTACTGTGTGCTGCTCCCACCCGGCTACGATGCAAATGCCCAGCATGGCCGGCGATATCCGGTGCTCTACTTCCTCCATGGACTCGGCGATAACGAACAGTCGCTCTTCAAAACCGGCGGCTGGGACCTCATTCAGGACCTGCGCCAGAAGGGCAAAATTTCCGATTTTCTTGTGGCTGCGCCCGAAGGTAAAGCCACTTTCTTCATTAATTCTGCCAATGGACGGGTGCGCTACAGTGATTTCTTCATCACGGAATTTATTCCCTATATCGAGTCTCATTATTCCGCACGCCGCGAGCGTTCTGCCCGCGCCATCACCGGAGTCTCCATGGGCGGCTATGGAGCGCTCCGCTTTGCTTTCGCTTATCCACATTTGTTTTCCGCGGTCAGCGCCGAGAGCGCCGCGCTACTTACTAGCGATCCGCATGAGATCAATGCCGCAATGAATTCCGGGACGATGCTTGGCCAGTTGCTGGGCACAGTCTTCGGCAACCCCCTCAACATGAAGCACTGGAACCAGAACAGCCCGTTTGTACTTGCTAAGCGGAACCGTGCTGCGGTGTCGAAACTTGCAATCTATTTCAACTGCGGGCAGCGAGACGAGTTTGGGTTTGAGAAAGGCGCCGAGGTCCTCCACAAACAATTGCAATCCGAAGGAATCCGCCACGAGTTTCATCTTTATCCCGGAAACCACAGCGCGGCCTATTTCCTCTCGCACCTTGATGAGGTCCTGGAATTCCATTCGCGCGCGTTCGCCAGGGCAAAGTAGTCCTTGCCTCGCGCAGCGGCGTCAAAGGGAGGCCCAATCCACCCGAATAGCTCTTGCATTCTTTTGTTTCTGTGGTAATGTTCGGAAAATTGAAGTGCTCGGGAGGTAAGCGTTCATGAAAACGCGAGCCGCAGAAAGCGCGGCCGGGCTTGAAGCGCAGCGGAATGCAGGCAGAGCATCAGGAGATGCATCCGCCCAGGTCGGCGTAATTTCCAAAGTTCTGCTCATCCTTGAAGCTTTGCAGAGCTCGCCCGCAGGCCTTTGCCTTAAGGGTGTTTGCGATGCTACAAAAATCAACAAGAGCACTGCCCACCGTTTTTTGAAACATTTGGAGCGCGAAGAGTATCTGCTTCGCACTCCCGCAGGAGCCTACCTTATCGGCCCCCGGTTGGCGCAAATGTCCGCTTGCGCCAGGAAGGGCGCATCTCTTCAGGCCGCAGCTCGGCCAACCTTGTCAGACCTATGGAGATCAACTCACGAGACTGTAAACCTTGCAGTGTTGGACCATGGCTCCGTTTTCTATGTAGATGTCATGGAGAGCCCGCATGAGTTCCGTTTGGTCTCGCGCATTGGGACCCGCCGTCCGCTGCATGTGACCGGACTCGGTAAGGCGCTCACAGCTTTTCTTCCGCCCTGTGAATACGAAAATACTTTGACGGGCATCACGTTTCAGCGGCTGACCCCGAAAAGCATATCCAACACGAGTCAGCTGCGCGCGGAGCTTGAAAAAGTTCGTCGGCAAGGCTATGCGGTTGATAACGAGGAGGCGTTACTCGGTTGCCGCTGCGTCAGCGCTCCCATCCTGAACAGTGACAATGTCGCCATTGGTGCGCTCAGTGTCGCCGGCCCAATTACGCGGATGAGCCAGGCCCGAGTTCCGGCGCTTGGCAAGGAAGTAAAAACTGCGGCCAAAGCGGTCTCTATGGCCATGGGATTCGCTGCCTAGGCGAACACGCCAATCGGACTTTCATTCTGGACAGATGCAGGCAATTCTCCGTTGCTGTTGGCCGATCTGAGATGAAACATAGGCCTTTGACTCGATTTCATTAGGTGAAACTCTAAGGTTACACTCCATCATCAACTTACGTCTTAGTTTCAATAGGTGAGAATCCGGACGCATCCCCAGTTTCGTTAAAGAAGCATTAAATTTAACCACTTACATAAACTCTATTGACGCCTTGTTGACAATCGGTTGTTTCACTCAGTAAAAGCTCCACCTCAGTAAGTATTTTCCTGCTGAATGCAGTAGGAGCATGGTTAATTCCCGGGGGGTGGAGCTTGAAATTCATGGCGTGCGGCTTGAAAGTCCTGCTTTTTCTCGTGGTCCTAAGCTTATCGGTGAGCAGCTTGTACGCTCAAACATTCGGCGTAGTTACGGGCCGTGTCACAGATCCTTCAGGAGCGGTGATGCCCGGAGCGTCCCTTACTCTGACCGATGTGGACACCAACACGTTCCGCAATGGGGTCGCAACCGATGCCGGCGTTTACACATTTCCTTCCGTCCGGCCCGGCCACTACCAGGTAAAGGCGGAGGTTTCGGGCTTCAAGACATGGCTCAGCCAACCTTTCGAAGTTCAGGTACAG
>JAICKN010000209.1 GCA_025927855.1 Terriglobales bacterium | reverse complement strand
GCGAAGCGGGGATCGTCGGCCAAAGCGATCAGCGCGGCCTTGCCTCCGCGCGAGTGCCCCATCACGCCAACTTTGGTTCCGTCAACATCGGGATCAGTTTGCAGGTAATCGAGGATGCGGCTATCGGCCCACGCCCAGGCCCGCAACACGCCCCAGTCATCCAGGCTGCGGGGCTGACCGTGATTCACCAGTCCGATAATTCCCTTGTCGAGTCCGGCTCCGTTATCCGCCTGCACCGAACTTGAGTTGCGGGCTACGAATCCCCAACCGGCTTTTAACAGCAGCTCGGAGGAATCGGGAGGATTCTCCGGCATAGAGATGCGGTGCACAATTTGTCCCGGCGCGGCTGGGCGCGGAGTAAACCGGAAAGGCCGCAGCGTTCCTCCACCGATGATGACCGGAACTTTCTTCCCTTTTGTGCCAGCGGGCGTGACCACGTCCGCTTTGATCTCTACAGTGATTGCGGGGTAGGCGGAGTTGTCTACGCGGCCGGTAAGATGTTTGACGATCGCGGGCACGCCCGCAACCGTCATCTGCTCCACGCTGTCAACTTTCCATGTGACTGAAGGAATGTGTTCGGGGTATTTGCCATAAACATCTTCGGCAAACAGGGCCTGGATTTCTTTTCGCCGCTTTGCCCACTGCGCCGGCGTCTTCACTTTTGTGCCATCTTTCATCACCAAAAGCGCGGGCAGCTTCGGGTAAGGATTCGCTTTCGACTCATCGTAATTCGCATTGCCGGGCTTGCCGATGTCATAGGCGGTGGCTGGCGGCTGCATGGCGGTGATTCCCAGTAACTTCAACTCGCGGTCACGCTCTTTTTCAGAAGCGGCACGAATCGCGGCGCGTTCTTCCGGCGTGGGAAAGTGGAATTCGGCCGCCGGCTCAGCAGGTTTCGCCGGCGCTGACGTTTGTCCGCGCGCTGCTATGGCGATTGCCAATGCCGCTGCGACTGCCGCGAGACCTAGCTGCATTCTGAGAAGTGACCGCTTGCCGGATGTCATCGGAGTCCTTTCTGCGCACGTAAAAAGTTCGAGGTGAAAACGAATTCGCGCCGGGTACTAAATATAAACCGATAGGATTGTTTGTTCAAAGAAGACTTAGAAACAAAGAAGCCGGCGGTACACAGGCCATGAAGAAGCAGCGGAGACGGCGGCTACAGTAGCTTCGCAGCGATCATCACTAACGCGCAGAGGGCGCTTCATCTTCCATGTGCCGGGAGATTGCGCTGTGCGCAGCGGGGCTAGTCTGCCGCCTCGGGCTGTCTTTTATGGTAGTTGGAAAACGTGTCATCTTCCTGGGAGTGTTTTGAAAACACGAAAAACACCTTGGCATTGGACTTCATTGAAAAATGGGAGGGCAGCCAGATGTCCGGTGTAACCGGAATCTTTTCAAGCTCAAATTTTGTGCCGCGTTCAACTTTTGCCAGAAATCCCTCAATCGTGACGGGGTGGATAACGTGCGCTTCGACCTTGACCCACTGGAAGCTGTCTTTATCTATCCATAACGTTCCCTGCATGCCGGTCAACACCTCGCTATCGCGGTCAGGCGGTTTGTAGCCTTTGCGGGGAGTCGCAGTGAGGACGTAGACCGTGTGGCCTTTCATCTTCTGCTCGCCAGTTAATTGAAAGTCAAAAGCGGAAGTGAGTTGCTCCATCATGGTGTGGTCGCGTTTACGCTCTGCCTCATATTTGGCAATGCGGGCCGATCGTTCGCTGGGCGATTCATGACGTCGCTTGGCCACTTCCTGCTCAAATTTCTTTTGTGCCTGCGCTGCCCTCGATGCGCTTAAGGGATGCCCGTTTTCCGCGATCAGCCGTTCGTACGGCGAACCAAAAACCGTGGTTACTGCGTATGTCTTGGTGCCATTTTCGTCGCGGTCGAGTTCGGTGTAGTCGAACTGTGGAGCGGCAGCCCAGTCTCGTTTATTAGCGGCAATTGATTTTTGAACAATGCTTGCCGCATCTTCCCGGGCGAGAGTTAAGATCGGGACCAGTAGGACGATTGCCGCTGTAAGAGCCCATTCCGCTCGCATTCGATACTTTACGATGTGAGATCAGGCGGCAAAGTTATCTGGGAGCGTATCGAAGGCGCTTACACGGCGCAATCCGAAGAGGATGCAGTTCACTGCACAAAGATAACTAGATTACCTCGAGCCCGCCATTCAGACCGAGCAGGCCGGCCAGGGCTTTTTGTTCGCGGCTGCCGGAGTCGAGATCGCGGCACACAAGATTAAAGCGGGCTTCTCTCATCCCTCCTACGGGAAGATTGAGCGGAACCAATTCACCGCTTTCGAGGCAATGGCGAATCCGGTAGATGGGCAGCCAGCCAAAGCAGAGGCCGCTGCGTACCGCATCAATGGCCGCTTCGATGGTGTTGACGGGAAGAAACCGCTGCGAGGGAGCGCGTGGCTGGCCCTTCGGTTCGCCCGAAGCGATGCCTTCAATGATCACGGCCATGTGCTGAATGAGATCTACACGCGAAAGCTCGCGTTTTTCCAGATGGAGCGGGTGATCGAAGCGCGCTATGGCCTGCATCCTGATCTCAAGAACAGGTTTTACAAAATATTCACTGGCCGTAATGCCGGTAATGCAGAGATGCGCGCCGTAGGTCACGAACTCCACTGCCGATGAAAGGAATGTGCCCTGGCGGAGTTTGGGACGCGCATAGGGAAACTTGCGGGTGAACTCGGAGAGCGCGGCAAAGAGTTTCTCGTTAGGATAAATGCTGTCTACCGAGAGCCGGATTTCGGATTCTCCTCCCGACACCAGAGAATGTGCGCGGTGTTCGAGATGGTTGAAGCCGGTGAGAAGCGGTTCGGCGTCCGCCAGCAGCGCGCGTCCTGTCTCGGTCAGCTCGGCTTTTCTTCCCTTCAGCTCGAAGAGTTTGATACCGAGCTGCTCCTCCAAACGGGAAATCGCGTAGCTGATTGTGGACTGGGAGCGGTTCAACCGTTTGGCTGCGGGCGCGAATCCGCCAAGCTGAACCACCATTTGCAGGACTTCCCATCCATCGAGGCTTGTTTTCACAGGCTAATTTTATATCGAAAAATTCGATCAATAATCGCCAGAAATGGAGCTTCCATTCGACCTTTCGCAAGCGTACTATGCAATGTTTCGAAATACCAAATTTGAGTTTCAATAGGTAAAACTCAACATTTTGCCGCAAAGGCACCGGATTGTCTCGCAATCCCCCCTGAGGAGAATCCCTTGGCTTCGATAAAAATCGTTTCAACCAAAATAATGTTGCCGCTCCTGGCGGTCGTGGCGTTCGGTCTTGCTTTTGGTGGGAGAGCCGCCGCGCAGGAAACTGCATCCACTGCACCCAAGCAAATAGAAGCGGATGTAAATACAGCGCAGGTGCGCGAGCCGATCTCAAAATATGAATACGGCATGTTCATCGAGAACCTCGGCTCTCTCGTGTACCGCAGCCTATGGTCGGAGATGCTGGACGACCGCAAGTTCTATTACCCGATCACGTCTAAGGCTCCGGAAGGTCCAAGTGGCCCGCAGGGCGCCGCTTTCCGGCGGCTTCAGACCCGAAGATGGCAGCCTGTGGGCCCCGATGAATCGGTCGTTATGGACAAAGATCATCCCTTTGTTGGCGAGCAAAGCCCTCGCATTGAGCTTGATGCCTCGACGCCGCGCGGCATTCGTCAATCCGGACTATCGTTCGTCAAGGGCAAGCGGTATGTTGGCCACATTGTTCTTAAGGGAACCCCGGGCGCGAAAGTGCAACTTGCATTCCTCTGGGGAACAGGCGCGAATGAGCGGCACACGATCCCGGTTTCCGCAACGTCCGCGGCCTACCGTACCATTCCATTCAGCTTCACCGCTGGCGGTGAGACCAATGACGGTACGATTGAAATTACCGGCACAGGCAAAGGGAATTTTCACATTGGCACAGTCACGCTGATGCCCGCAGACAACGTACAGGGCTTTCGGCCCGAGGTGATCGCGCAGTTGCGCCAACTGCACTCCGGGTTTTGGCGTCTGCCGGGCGGGAATTTTATTTCTGACTTCAGTTGGTATGACTCTGTGGGTAATCGGGACAAGCGTCCGCCGATCATGGACTACGCGTGGAATGCAGTCCAGTCCAACGATGTGGGCATGGACGAATTTATGACGCTTTGCAAGCTGATCGGCGTGGAGCCTTACATTACGGTTAATGCGGGCTTTGGCGACGCGCACTCGGCAGCCGAAGAAGTGGAATACATGAATGGCCCGGTCAGTACGCGCCTGGGAGCCGAGCGCGCGCGCAACGGCCATCCCGAGCCTTACCATGTGAAGTTCTGGGACATCGGCAACGAACCGTACGGAACGTGGCAACTGGGCCGCACGGACCTGAAGTATTACGTCCTCAAGCACAATGAATTTGCTAAGGCGATGCGGAAGGCCGATCCCACGATTACGCTTCTCGCCTCCGGCGCAATGCCGGACGAGATGACGATCGAGGGCATGACCAAGGCCATGCATCTGGAAAACCTTCAGGCGCAGTTCGGATCCGATGCTGATTGGACTGGAGGCTTGCTGGCGCATTGCTGGGGAAACTTCGACGGACTGACCGAGCACTGGTATTCGCGCGCCGGATTCCGTTTTGACCTCAACCACACGAACGACCCTGCGCCGCGCCGCGGCGTTGAGCCCGGCTATGTTCCCGCCAATGAAACTCTGCTGGAGTGGGTACGGCATCCTTCCAACCGCGTGCACCTGAAAGCCGAAGAGTGGAACGAATACCAGCGGCGATTTCCCGCCATGCTCGATAAAAAGATTTTCCTTTCCATTGATGAGTATTCCTACTCCGGCGCGCAGCCCAATCTGAAGAGCGCGTTGGCCTATGCCATGGTATTCAATGAAATGTTGCGCCACACTGATTTTCTTCGGATGTCGGCATACACGATGGGAGTTTCCACGCTTGATTTGAGCCCGACGAACGCAACGCTCAACACCACCGGACTTCTGTTTAAGCTGTATGGCGATCACATGGGCAATGGTCTGCTGCCGGTAGAGGTGACGGGCAACTCGCCGCAGCCCGCGCCGAAGTATCCGCCGGGAGGAGACCAGCCCAAGACCAATGCCGGAAGCGCGACATATCCGCTGGACATGGTCGCCGCATTGACTCCCGACCGCAAACACCTGGCGCTCGCGGTGATCAATGCGACAGAATCAGCACAGCCTCTTACGCTGAACGTAACCGGAGTCCGGATCACGGGTAAACCAACCTTGTGGCAGATGACAGCGAACGATTTGAACGCTGCCAATAAAGTTGGCGAGCAGCCGCAAGTGGAAATCAAAGAGGTTCCGGTGAGCGACGCGTCGAAAACGCTTTCTGTCGCGCCTATCAGCGTGAACATTTATGAGTTCCCGGTAGAGGCCGGACAATAACAATTCAGGTACGCGCATTCTGGCGAATTGGGGATCCAGGAATTCGATGCTGGATCCTATGAGCCGGAAGAGGTTAATGCCGCGCGGGCGAAACGAAACATGCAACGCCAAAATTTAGGGAGAAGAAGATGACTTTGCGATTCAGATTTCTATTGCCGTCGGCAGTCCTGATTCTGCTGTTGTTTGTTCCTGGATTGAGCGTCGCGCAGGTGAAAACGGAAGTGCCTCCGGTGGTTCCGGGCGCAAAACCGGTGACCGTGGAGCACATCAAGGT
>JAICKN010000270.1 GCA_025927855.1 Terriglobales bacterium | reverse complement strand
TCACATGGACGGCTATGGATTACCTTGGCGAGTCCTCGCTTGGCAATGCACAATTGGGGCGCGCGGCCAGGCCGGGTGCGCCAGCTGCTCCAGGAGGTGGATTCGGCTACGGCAACATCTATCTGTCGTTTCCGTGGTTCAACTCCTACTGCGGCGATATCGACTTAATTGGCGAAACGAAGCCACAAGGCTACTACCGCCGCGTAGTGTGGGGAACCAGCAAGTTGGAGATGGTTGTGCAGCGCCCACTTCCGGTCGGCAGAACAGAGGTCATCACCGCCTGGGGCTGGTCAGACGAGTTGCGCAGCTGGACTTGGCCGGGTTACGAAGGCCGGACTGTGGCTGTACGCGTGGCGTCCACAGGAGATCAGGTGCGCCTGCTGCTCAACGGCAAGGAAGTTGGAACAAAGCCAGTGTCCCGCGCGACGGAGTACAAGGCTGAGTTCCAGGTTCCATACGCAGCCGGTGAACTCAAGGCCATCGCCATGCAGGGTGGGCTGTCCATCGCGGAACAGAGTCTGACAAGCGCAGGAAAGCCGACAAAGATCCGCCTCGTTGCCGATCGGTCGAGCGTTCGGCGCGACCGCAACGATTTGTCCTACGTGAAAGCAGAAATCATAGACGACAAAGGGAACCTGGTTCCTGATGCGGTTGTTCCGGTTAGCTTTATGGTGAGTGGGGCAGGCGATCTGGCTGCTGCCGGAAGTGCGAATCCGAAGGATGTTGCGAGCTTCCGGTCTAAGAGCCCGAACACGTATCACGGCCGTTGCCTCGCAATTGTTCAGCCACGAGGGAAAGCAGGAAAAGTCACTGTCAGAGCGCAGGCACCCGGGCTGGAGTCTGGCATCATTCAGTTGGCTGTGACTTAGGAAAGGAAACGCATGATGGATGCGCATGCCGTCCCTTTCTGTTTCTGCTGCGAAGCATTGATCTTGCTGAACACAGATTAAGGCGCTGGCATCAGCATTGGAAGAAAACTTTTACCGACGAAAGCGGCCGGGTGCCCCACTCAAGCCGTCGTTTGGGTGGGCAACTCCATGCTTCTCAACTGTCAAAATATCCTTCACTTTTTACGAGCCGTTTTTCCATTCGCGGCCCATGAATCGGCAAGTCTCCCCTGAGAGCGCGAGCAGGGCTTGGGAAAGATTTCGGGCGCGAGCTGCGGGTGACTTGAGCCGTGCGAAGTAGCGGAGAATTTCTTTTTTGCGGCTCGGGGACAGCGCGGCCCAATTCTTTAAGGCTCTCGGGTTTTCGGCGAGGGCCCGCTTGAACCATCCTGGCATAGAGTGCTGCGGGCCGTTTTTATAGGCCGCATCGAATTCGATCTCAACCCGGACACGATCGCCTACTGCCGTGCCGGACGCCTTCCGAACATCGCCATTCAGGTACAGATAAAAGTTTCCATCACCGGCGGGCATCATGTTGATGCGCGATCCCTGTGCTGGCTGGCCATTGATCCGCAGAACAACCGGGAGCGGTTTACGCCATCCCGGCTTGATACGGTTTACGCGGGAGGCGCTGACCAGGATGAAAGGATTGATCCCTCGAATTTTTATGATTCCGGTGAAGCTGGATTTCATGATCGCGGGACTGGTGTTCTCAGATGAGCTATTCAGTTAGCCGCTTTTTGCAAGCCGGGCTCCGGCGCTACGCTGTTGATCTTAGCGCTTTCTCCTTGAAGAGTTGTTACGGTTTCATGGGGAGTTGACGGATACTGGCAGGCTTCGCTGGGATCCCCCAGTGCACATGCAGTCCGCAAATGCGAACCGCTTTTCGCTCACATTTAAGGAAGCTGAAACGTGCCCGCAAACTCGGCAGCTTTGCTGCCGGGCATCTCTCCTCTCGCCCATTTCACTCGGTTCGCTTGCCGCTCGGGCTCGCTCAGTGCAGGCTCTCACCAACGCCTGCTTATGCCTGCTTAAATCACGACTCAACCCAGGAATTTAACCTATGCCGCTTGAACATACGGCTACCGATTGTCCCGCCTGCATCAGAGGTAGCGCTGAGTGAACCGCTACTTGAAATAAGGCGAATTCACCTGAATTTTGCTGCCGGGAGAAAATAAGTGACAACAACTCTGCTTCTTTTTATCGCAGAGGGTGGACTCGTCAGCTGCACAGCTTTTTTATTGCTGGTCATGGCCGGAGCGGTTCGCTTCCGGCGCGAGCAAAGGAAAGCCATGGAGATGGATGCCGCTAAGCCAAAGGCGCAGGCGCGTGGGCAGCAAAATTTAGACGCTGATGGCGCCAGGCTGCCGGCTGTGACTTTATTAAAGCCGCTGTATGGCCTGGAGCCGGAGATGGAGGCGAAGCTGGAGAGCTTCTTCCGGCAGGACTACCCCGAATTTGAAATTGTTTTTGGCGCGCGTGATGCAGACGACCCTGCGCTGGCGGTAGTCCGCGAGTTGCAGATGCGCTATCCGCAGGCGCAAGTGAAGGTTGAATATTCCGGCCGCCCGGCGAAGCCGAATGCCAAAGTTTATCTACTCTCGAAGATGATGGGCGCGGCGGCAAACCGTTATCTGGTAATCAGCGATAGCGATGTCCGCGTGGGCCCTGATTATTTGCGCGAGGTGGTAAAGCCGCTGCTTGATCCGGCAGTTGGATTGGTTACCTGTGTCTACCGCGGCGTTTCGACGGGAACAATATGGTCGCGGCTTGAGGCTTTGGGCATGTCGGTGGAGATGACGTCGGGAGTCCTGGTGGCCGACCTGCTCGAGGGAATGAAGTTTGCGCTGGGACCGACGATGGCGGTCCGGCGCGAGGTATTAGAAGCGGTGGCGCACTGGCCGGATTTGGCAGACTATTGCGCGGATGATTACGTTTTAGGGGATGCGGTTTATAAGTCGGGCATGAAGGTTGTGCTCTCGCACTATGTGATTGACCATTTTGCGAATAACCTCGGTTGGAAAGATTCGATTCTCCACCAGGTCCGTTGGGCGAAGAGCACTCGGTTCTCGCGGCCCTGGGGACATCCAGCCACCGTGTTGACTTTTGCCATGCCGTTTGGGCTGCTTGGCATGGTGGCGGCCTTTTTTGCGGGCAAGCCGCAGCTGGGAGTTGCGCTGATCGCGTGGGCGCTGCTCAATCGGGTGTTATTGGCGGTGGTTACAGGATGGGGCTGTTTAGGGGACCGGAGTTCTCTTATATATAGCTGGCTGTATCCGGTACGCGACTTTATGGGCTTTTTGTTCTGGGCATCGAGCTTTTTTGGGCGTGAAATTGTTTGGCGTGCCGAACGCTACCGCCTGGAGTATGGCGGAAAGATGGCGCGCAGCGAGGCTTCCGGTGGCAAAGAGTGCGAGTACGAAAAAATCGTGGTCTTTAATCGGGGTTCTTAATCTGGGTTATTAATTTCTATTTCTCTCCAAACTGCTTTTTGGCGAATTCAATAAAGTAGGGCCAGTTCGGTGCGGGAGTGTGGCCGTATTGGTGCTGGCGGAAAGCGATCCGTCCAGAGTCGAGGAATGTGTTCATCGGCGGAAACTTAGTCGTCCCCAGTCCTTGGATTCCGAGCAGCTTCCATGCAGGGCTGGCGGCAACGGCGGCCATGAACATCCCCTGCGCATCCTGCCAGGCATCCCCGGGCGCATATTCCGGAGTGGTGATCAAAGCCCCACCGCCGATGAATACCGGCCTCGGCGCAACCAGCGCAATGAATTCATGACTGTCTACCGGCATATCGTTGGCTGAGCGACCGACTGCGCCGTAGCGCAAAAAGTTTCCGGCAAACCAGTGAAACTCTTCGGCGCTGCAAAGATTGCCCAGAGTCTCTCCGTAATTGCGACGGAAGAGATCGGCTCCGCCCGCTCCTGACGATGAAATGTACCCGATAGCGAAGCGGGGATCGTCGGCCAAAGCGATCAGCGCGGCCTTGCCTCCGCGCGAGTGCCCCATCACGCCAACTTTGGTTCCGTCAACATCGGGATCAGTTTGCAGGTAATCGAGGATGCGGCTATCGGCCCACGCCCAGGCC
>JAICKN010000213.1 GCA_025927855.1 Terriglobales bacterium | reverse complement strand
TGGACCGCGTGCTCGGCATGGAGGCGAATTTCGCCGGAACTTCCTTTCTTACGTTAGACAAGTTGCGAACGCTTCGCTACGGCAGCGAGATTGTCAACGTAGTCGCCGATGCCCGGCTGGAGCACGGACCCGGCCTCGGCACGTTTGCCTACGATGATGAAGGCGTCCCCGCGCAGTGCACGCCAATTATCAGCAACGGGCTGTTTACGGGATATCTAAGCTCGCGGGAAACGGCGCACGCGATTGGGCTGGAACATTCCGGCGGAACGCTGCGGGCGGAAAATTGGAACCGGCTGCCGATGATCCGCATGACCAACATCAGCATTTTGCCGGGAGAGAAACCGCTCACTTTGGATCAACTCATCGCTTCCACCGACCGCGCTATTTTGTTTCAGACGAACCGGTCATGGTCCATTGATGACAAGCGTTACAATTTTCAGTTCGGCACGGAAATGGGCTGGGAGATAAAAAACGGCAAGAAGACGCGGATGCTAAAAAATCCATCATATTCGGGAATTACAACCGAGTTCTGGAATTCCATGGATGCAATTTGCTCTCGCGATGAATGGACATTGTGGGGAACTCCGAATTGCGGCAAAGGCCAGCCGCAGCAAGTCATGGGAACAGGACATGGCGCGAGTCCGGCGCGGTTCAGGAACGTAAAGGTGGGAACGGCATATAAGAACGCGTGAACTCATATGGCTCTGAACTGAATACTGATCATTAATGCTAGATAGAAATCAAGCCGCGGACATTTTTGCAAAGATCAAGCGGTATTCCTCCGCTGATGAAGTGGAAGTTCTCTTCTATGGGGGAAAGACCGCGCTCACCCGCTTTGCCAATAACACTATCCATCAGAATGTGGCGGAGGAAAATTATGGCGCATCGGTAAGAACGGTATTTGGCGGGCGTACGGCGCGGGCCACGACGAATAAACTGGATGATGAAAGCTTGCAGCGCGTCGTGCAGGCATCGGAGAGCCTGGCACGGGTGCAGCACCCCGATCCGGAGCTTTTGCCCGTTCCCGCCAGCGGGGGCGAGAGCGATGGTCCCGTTCCCAGCCGCTATTTTGAACAGACGGCAGCGATCACGCCGGACGACCGCGCGCAGGCTGTCGGGAAAATTGTTAAGGTCGCGGACAAACACAAGCTCACCACAGCGGGAATTTTCTCCACCGCGGAGACGATCGAAGGGATTTTTAACTCACGTGGGCTGTGCGACTGGCACACGCAGACTTCGTCTGAAATTTCCGTGACCATGCTGGAGAGCGATTCTTCAGGATGGCAAAAGGCGAATTCGCCGAATGTTGCGCATCTTGACCCGGAAATATTGGGGCAGATTGCGGCGGAGAAGGCGTTTTCTTCCGCCAATCCGCGGGAAATTCCTCCGGGAAAATACACCGTGATTCTGGAACCGGCGGCCGTGCTCGACATGGTTGGGTTCATGTTCTGGGACTTCGGGGGACTGGCGATTCTCGACCAGCGTTCGTTCCTCACAAATCGGGTCGGCACGAAAATTTTTGGCGGGAATATCAACGTTTGGGACGATGTTTCCCATCCGCTGCAATCGGGATCGCCGTTCGACGGCGAGGGCGTTCGCCGCCAGCGGGTGCAACTGATTGAGAATGGCGTGGTAAACCGCCTCGTGTATGCGCGGGCGAGCGCCGAAAAAATGCGGCTCTCCGAACATAAAGATAAAGTAGGAATCATTGCGCCCACCGGGCATGGATTTCCGCTGCCCAACGAGATGGGCGAAGCGCCCATGAATATAGTTTTTGGCGCGCCTGCGGAAACCAAATCTCTCGAGCAGATGATTGCAGGAACGGACCGCGGCATCCTGGTGACCCGGTTGTGGTACATCCGCGAGGTTGACCCTTATGAAAAAATCCTCACGGGGATGACCCGCGACGGCACCTTCTATATTGGAGAAGGTAAGGTACGCCACGGCATCCGCAACTTCCGCTTTAATGAGAGCCTGGTGCACATGCTCTCAAGCGTTGAAGAGATGGGCCAGCCTCTCCGCGCCAGCGGAGAGGAGTCTTTCGACATGGTCGTGCCGGCCATGAAGGTGCGTGACTTTAACTTTACGGAAGTCACGAAGTTCTGAAAGCGGCTTGTCCGCCCAGTGCTCTTCGTATATATCAATCCCATTGCCGCCCGCGCCGCTTTCGAGTAAGTTTTTAGTCGAATGCTTCCGCAGACCCTCAACGAATTATTTTTTTTCGCTATAAAGCGTGACGCTCCGGACGTAATGCTCCATAAGAAGGAGAAGCGGTGGCTTCCGATCTCCGCCCGGGAACTCTACAGCAAGGTTGTAAGCGTTGCGGAAGCGCTGCGGAGCTTCGGCATTGCACAAGGTGACCGGGTCGCGATCCTAAGCGAGAACCGCCCGGAGTGGGCCATCGCGGACTTTGCAGCCCTACTGCTGGGAGCGGTGAGCGTACCTATTTACGGCACGCTCACCGCGGAACAAACGGCATATTTACTGAAAGACTCGGGCGCGCGCCTCATTTTTGTTTCTTCCGAGGAACACCTGCGAAAAGCACTTGCCATTACTGCGCAAACCTCCCTCGAAAAAATTATTGTGATGGACCATGTAGACTTTCCAGGCTCTATTCGCATGGCAAGTCTTGTCGAAGCGGCGCGGGAACATCACGATCCGGAAATGGAGGCTCAAGCGCGCAGCATTCGGCCGGATGATCTCGCCACCATCGTATACACGTCCGGAACTACAGGCGTTTCCAAAGGAGTAATGCTGACGCATGGCAACATGACTTCCAATCTGGCGTGCTCTCTTCATGGATTCGAGTTGGGGCCGGGCGACCTGAGCATTTCGTTTCTCCCTCTCTCTCACATCACTGCGCGGCACGTGGATTTGGCCATGCTGCACCTGGGAGTCACGGTGGCATACGTTCCCGCGCTGGACCAATTGCCAAAAGCTTTACTCGAAACCCGGCCTACGATTCTGGTCGCGGTTCCTCGGATGTACGAAAAAATTTGCGCGCAGGTCATGATGAAGGCAGGGCGCTTCCCCGCCAAACAAATTTGCCAGTGGGCGTTCAAAGTCGGCCATGACTATGAGGCGGCGGTACTCGCAGGCCAGCAGCCAAAGGCATTTTCGTGGAAGGTTGCCAACAAAATTCTTTTCTCGAAAATCCGGGCCGGAATGGGCGGTAAGGTGAAATATTTTATTGCCGGAGGAGCGCCGCTAGGCCGAGAGCTTGCCGCGTGGTTTGCTACGGTTGGCATTCTCATTCATGAAGGTTATGGGCTGACCGAAACTTCACCGGTGATTGCGGTGAACTCTCCACGAGCGCACAAATTGGGGACCGTGGGCAAGCCTCTTTCCAACGTCGAAATCCGCATCGCCGAAGATGGAGAGATTTTGACGCGCGGGCCTGCCGTCTTTAAAGGCTACTGGAACAAGCCGAAAGAAACCGAGGAAGCGTTCCTCAATGGATGGTTCATGACGGGCGACGTGGGGAATATGGATGCAGATGGATTTCTTTCCGTCACCGGCCGCAAAAAAGACTTGATCAAGACTTCCGGCGGAAAGTTGATCGCACCGCAGCCCATTGAAAATTCCTTGAAACACAATCCACTGATAGCTGAAGCCGTCGTGCTGGGAGACAAGCGCAAATTTCCTGCGGTGTTGGTCGCGCCGTGTTTTCCTGTGCTAGAAAAATGGGCGGAAGAAAATCATGTGAGCTGCGCATCCCGGCAGGAGTTGGTGAAATGCCGTGAAGTGCAGAGTCTCTATGAAGGGATCGTTGCCCAGTTAAATGAAAAGCTGGCGCAATTCGAAAAGCTGAAAAAGATATTGCTGATTGCCGACGAATTTTCAGCGCAAAGCGGAACTTTGACCGCCAGCATGAAGCTGCGGCGCCGCGCGGTGGAAAACCAATACCAGGCCCAAATCGAAGAGCTATATGCCGAGGCGGAAATGGCCGTCCCGAACGGGCGCTAGCAAGAGCGGCGGTAATAAGCACGCAGCAGGTAAAGACAACAGCGCGAAAGACCGGCCCAAGAGCAGGATTTTGCTTCCGCAGCGTGCTTGCTCCACTTTCATTACAATAAAGACATGGCGGATCCACTTATTATTGCTGGCCGGGAGTTCCGGTCACGGTTGATTGTAGGCACAGGAAAGTACGCGTCTTTCCAACAAACCGCACGAGCGCTTGAGGCCAGCGGCGCGGAAATCGTTACCGTCGCGGTGCGGCGGGTCAACCTGGACCGCAGCAAGGAGTCGCTCCTCGACTACATTGATCCAAAGAAATATTTTCTTCTGCCCAATACGGCGGGTTGTTATACGGCGGACGAGGCTGTGCGCGCAGCGCGTTTGGGACGCGAAGTCGGACTTTCTGACTGGGTCAAGATCGAGGTAATTGGCGACCAGGCGACACTCTATCCTGACGTGCAGGCGACGCTTGAGGCGACGCGGACGCTGGTGAAGGAAGGGTTTGTTGTGCTGCCCTACACCTCCGACGACGTGGTATTTGCCAAGCGCCTGCTCGACGCTGGAGCAAGCGCGGTAATGCCGCTGGGCGCTCCCATTGGCAGCGGACTGGGCATTCAGAACGTGGCGAACTTCCGCATTCTGCGCGAAGTCATTACTGGCGTTCCGCTGATTCTGGATGCAGGAGTGGGGACGGCCTCCGACGCAACCATTGCGCTCGAACTGGGCGCGGATGCGGTTTTAATGAACACAGGCATTGCCGGTGCCGAGGACCCGGTGCTGATGGCGGAAGCAATGAAACATGCAGTGCTGGCGGGTCGGAATGCGTATTTAGCCGGAAGGATGGCGAAGAAGCTTTACGCTACCGCGAGCTCCCCACTCGAAGGCGTGGTTCGATAAAGTTACAGCCCGTTTGCGCTTTAAACCCTGCAATAAAAAAGCACCCAATGTATATCTGAACATTGGGTGCAATAATTCTACGATTTCTACCGCGTAACCACGCACTTCAAACCAAGCTGCTTACGGGTCGCAAAAACAAGCAGTCCCATGAGCAATCCGATTGCAAGCAGGGCGAGTTCTCCCGGCTCCGGAGCTGAAACTCCAATGTATTCCTGCGGAGTTCCTCCCCAGCTTTGGGTCCCGGCAACCGGCGTATAGATCACCAGGTTTGCAAAGAGGCTGTTTGCGGAATTCGGCGCATTGGCCAGCGCGGTGTTATAGACATTCAATACTGCGCTGTTGTTGAAGTACGAGTTATTCCGGGCATTCTGGGAGAAAATTCCCCAGATCGCCCAGTTACCAATGGTGGGATCAATGTTCCCGGCGACAATTCCCTGAAAAATCAATCCAGCAGCTTTGTAGTCGTTGGTGCTTAAACCAAACAAACCATTGCCGCTGAGCAGGCCAGAAACTGTAGCTTTCCAGGTTTCACCGATGACGACTTCATTGTCAAAGGTGTCGCAAATGAGTGGAGTGGAGGCGCCTCCATTGATGGAGAAATTGTACGGATAGGTGTAAACCCCTCCGCCGTTATTGCCGCCGACCCCGATCAGTTGCATATCTACTGTGGAATCGGCAAAGGCCGACCCCGCCAGGCAAACCAGACTTAGAACCGCTGCAACTGCAAACAAACGAAGATGACGCAT
>JAICKN010000087.1 GCA_025927855.1 Terriglobales bacterium | reverse complement strand
ATCAGTCAGTAAGACTGTGAATGTGGATGTGCCCAAAGTAGTCGGCGTGCCATGAATTAATCCAGTGGAGTCAAGCATTAAACCTGCTGGAAGGCTGCCGCTCTGAATGCTCCAGTTGTACGGTGGTGTTCCCTGGGTGGCGGCCAGCGGTGCGCTGTAACTTGCATTGACCACAGCGCGGGGCAATGTCGTGGTGGTGATCACTGGGGGCTTGGGAACGATATTCAGAGTTAATGACCCTTGGATGGTTTGCGGAGGGGACGATGAGTCTTGTAGCTGCAGAGTGAACGTGTATGTCCCGAGTTGAGTGGAGACTCCGGTGATCGAGTCATTCGTACTATCCAAGACCCATCCAGACGGTAGCGAGCCGGAGGTCAATGTTGCCGATACAGGACGGACCCCGCCTGAAAAAGGAATATTGAAGAACGTGAATTGTCCAACGACTGCGTTTCCCAAGTTCGTGGAGGTGAATTGTAAAAGCCCGGTAATGTTCAAGGATAAGTCTGTAGTGGAATGCGCCGGAGGAGAGCTTGAATCGGTTACAGTCACGGACAAATTCGCCGGGTTTACCGTAGCAGCCGTTGGGGTTCCAGAGATAATTCCAGTAGCGGAATCTAACGTCAATCCTGCAGGTAAGCCGTTAACCGACCATTGCAGCGGATCTGTTCCATTTACAGCGGTCAAAGTGAACGAATACGGCTGGTTCTGCATTCCCACGGGAAGAGTCATGGAAGTGATCTGCAGGCTTGAGCCCACCGTCATTGACGTCTGCACGCTCGTAGTTTGCTGAATCGGATCAGGGCCGGAATCGGTGACCTGCAAGGTGTAAGAGAAAACTCCGGCTTGCGTCGGCGTACCCGAAATGTGGTTGTTTGATAGGGTAACGCCCGGTGGCAATGCGCCAGCGGATATGGTCATTGTGTATGGAGGGGTCCCACCGGTAACAACTGGAGGAAAATCGAATGACACAAACCTGTTTGGCGCCATCGGGGTGGCGGCAATAATGTTTATCGGAGTGGGTACTAAAATTAAGAAGATAGCAGAGACGCTCTGCGCGGGAGAACCAGAGTCCTGAAGCTCAATGAACAAAATATAATCGTTCGGACTTGCCAGCGTTCCAGTAATTAATCCCGAGGAGCTTAAACTCAGCCCAGCCGGGATCTGGGTGGCCGAGGACCATGTCAGTGCGCCAACCCCTCCGCTGCCTTTCAATTGAAAACTATATGGCTGCCCGGCCAGCACAGGAGGCAGGGAACTCGTCGTGATTTTCAATTGGGGAGGCGTAGGAGGAGGAGGAGTTGTGTTTGCGCCTCCGCCAGCGCTCGAACCGCCGCCTCCGCCGCATGAGGTAAGCAGAAAGGAAAATAAAAAAATAAATGCCGTCCCATGGCGGAGTCTCATACGTCCTCCGGCAATGAATTGCCTATTTCATGCCGCCACGGTTTTACCTGCTCATACCAGAGTTCCGATCCTCCATCTTCGAATTGATCGAAGCGCGGCTGCGTCCCGTTCAGGATGATGTCAGTCCCTGTAATAGATTGCCCGGGTGTAGTCGAGATTGGGTCGGAAGCCGTCGGATCATCGTTCGCGGACTCCTGTAAGTTCCAAAATTCCGGCACGCCTGGGAGAGGAATGGGCGTCGCGAACGGGCCAACCGACGATCCGCCCGTGAAATCGCGGTCAACCGATTCCACCTCAACTGTGTAGGAGTGACCTGCGAGCACAGGGATGTCATAGCTGCCGATCAATGACGTGTTCCTGGACCCGAGTTCATCGCCTGCGGAATTGTTGTCTAAAAAGCCGCTTGCCGGGCATCCGTTTTGCCCAACATTGCAGGGAAGATACTGCGCCGTTACGGTCTGACCCGGATTTGCGGTGAATCGGTACCCCGAAACGGAGGAGAAGGCGACGCGCCGGGATTCGTCCTGCGGCGTATTTGGATCATCAATCTCCCGCGCCACGACGTTTACATCCTCGGCCTGGCTCTTCCCATCGGAAAAGAAAATAGTGCCGGAAATCGTTGCGTAGGCCGTGCTGGCGGTCGCGCTGGGATAGAGGCGCGAAATCCAAGCCACATCATCCGGCGCGAGCGGCGGCAGTCCCGCGTCTAGGCGCGCCTGGCAAAAGGAAATCGGAAACATCAGTGGCAGCCCTGCCAGCTGGTCGACGTTGCAACTACCAAAAACTTGTTGGTTTACCGCCTGTACATACAAATCGAGATTGATTTGCGAATGGTCCAACCCAAGCAGGTGGCCCATTTCGTGAATGATTGCTTCATTGAACTGGTTCGCGTCGAGTTGCGGTTGAGTCACGCCATTTTGGAAAGCTCCGTTCAGTAGGACCATGTCGGAAACAATGTGGCCGCTGGAACTCAATGCGCACTGTTGCGAGAACCCGATAATCAGCGGACTCAGACCTAGACTCTGCAAGATACTTCCATTGGCGTCGAAAACAATGGGATTCTGGGTTCCCGCCTGGCAGGAACCCGCAACCGCATCAAATTCTGCTACTGTGCTCACATCTCCATCGGAGAACCCGGTCACCGGAAGAATCGGTCCATCATTTGTGAACGACACCGCTGCCGTCGAAACGTTCTGCCAGGTTTGAAACATGGATTGCACGCGAGTGATTCCCGTAGCATTGGCAATGACGCTTTGTCCTCCTGAAGTTGAAGCCATGGGGCCGCCATCCACCCGGTAGTGGATCGGCATGCTGGCCCACGTGAAAGGTTGTCCATCCACTCCGAACGTGGGGCCGCCAACATACAAGGGGCCGCCCGCGAAAAGAGGCTTCGCAAACCAGACCCCTATTGCCAAAAGCAGCGTCAAGTGCAGCAATGCCTGCCTGTGCGTAAGAAACCGGAGTGATCGAGTTATCTTCATTTCGCGGATCCCGGTTGTGTGCGGTTGCCAGCAGAGCCGGAGAATTGACGAATGATTTCTTCAAGTTGGGTCAGAGAAACCGGCCCCGGCTTGGGTTGCGCAATCGTTGTTGCCGTTGCAGAGGAAAATTTCGCTCCGGCTTGCTTGGCCTGCGACGCCAGTCCGCTAAAGAGACCTATGTTGCTAAGGCCATTCGCGGCTGTCATGTTCCCTTGGGCATCACGAGAAAGTCGAAAGCGCCCCTGCTCCATTCCCGCAGGGCTGCTAAGGCCATACTCGCTGACCGCCCCCAACAGCAGTAGGACCTGTTGACCTTTCCGGTAGCCTGCGGCGTCATATTTGTCGCGAATGTCCCAGATGAATTGCCGGAAAGAGAACTGCTCCGAAGCAGTGCCCTTTAGAGTCTCTTCCACATGGACTGTGACTACAACGGTGGTCAAATGCGGGAACTGAGGATGCGGTTCTACACGTGCCGAAACAATATTGCCGCGAATGATGGTTGCTGAAAGTTGTGTTAATTGCGCAATGTTGGCGGGCTTCACTAACGCCCCGCGCTGCGCCACGGCGTATCCCGTCAAAAAGGAAAAGACCAGCACAAGACCGGCAAAGCGGGAGCGCAACATAAGGCAGGTACTCACAGGCAGACGCATTTTATCCGAAATGTGCCTCACTGCAAGCTCTTTCTATCGTGAAACGAACCCTTTCCTGAATAATGTGAAAAGAATTGCAATCACTGCGGAGGCCAGCGTGCTAAGAAAATTCACCGCATCATTGTTCAGGAGTTTGCGGTCGCCCGCGCTTTGGTGCTGAAACTTCGCGCCTAAGAAGCTGTCCGTAATCATTCCACAAAACGCGGATGCTATGGAAACGGCCATCCATTTGGCCGGCAGAAAGTTCGTTACGATGCACACAAAGCTCACCACGACCGCGGCCAGTAATCCGGCCAGGGTGCCTGCCAGACTGATTGCTCCATCTGTTCCGGCGGGAACGGGTTTCCAGGTTGTGATCAATCGCGGGGAGAGTGTTAGCAGTTTGCCAATTTCGCTGGAAAATGTGTCACCCGCCGCCTCGGACATGGCGGCAGCCGCAGCCAGCAGCAGAAGGGCGCTCCCCTGCCATCGGTAAAGCGCGGCGCAAACAGCGGCCACTCCAAGATTGGCGAATACCTGGGAAGCTTTTCGGCCTTGCTTCTCTTCTGCTATTCCCAATTTTCTTTTTCGCTGGTAACCAATCCGGGTGGAACTCCAGGCAAGCAGGAAGACGGCAATGAGCGCGGCGAATGCTCCCAGTCCTCCGCCCAGGTAGAGCAAGAAGCAAACCACCACGCCGGCAAATGCTCCGCCATTCGTAACCCCATGCAGCCAACGCGCAATCGCCGCAAACAAAAGCGTAAAAAGCAGGCCCAGCCAAAGCCTATGCCATGGTCCGCTGAATGCAGGAATGTATGTTGAAAAAACCGTGGAGAGCATCCGCGACAGTTTACGCCGACGCCGGCATCTCCCTGGTCAGGGACTCCATAATTTCAGAAATAGGAACAGTGACTTGCACGAGCGTGCCGTCCCCGGGATTTTTAATTTCCAGCTTGCCCCCAAACTCGCTCACGCGTTCTTTCATTCCCGCCAGTCCCACGCCGGCAATGCCGGAATCACGCCAGCGCTCCAGTACCGGGGCGGGGATGCCCTTTCCGTAGTCGCGAATATCGAGGCACAAAATTTCTTTTGTAATTTGCATGCAGACATCGCCGCGAGGGCTGCCGGAATGACGGTGCAGGTTGGTAAGAGACTCCTGCAACACGCGGAACAAACCCAGCTCAAGCGACTGTGGCAAACGCGGAAGCGTAGAGGGCAAATCGAGTTTCATCTGGATGCCGCTGCGTTTGGAAAAGCCCTCTACATACCAGGTTGCCGCAGAAGCAAATCCCACCTCATCGAGCAGCGGCGGATGCAGCAGATGGGAAAGCGTCCGCATCTCTGAAATTGCCTGGTCGAGCAAGGCGCGCGTTTCACTGACGAGGCCTGCGCTCGCAGGCGACTGCATGGCGATTCTATCGAGGTTGATGGCTAGGCTGGCAAGAAATTGGCCGAGGCCGTCGTGCAGTTCGCGGGCGATTTTCCGGCGTTCTTCGTCCTGCAGGCGCATCAGGCGCATGGAAAGATGCCGCAGCGAAATGGTACGCAGGCTAACCAGCGATTCCAGCTCTGCGTGCGATCGCAGAAGAGAATCCTCCGCCTGCTTTCGCTTGACATCCAGATCGCGAAGGATGTACGCCGTTTGCACGATCATGAAGGCGAACACCAGGACGCTCACAATCACCAGCAACGCGGTGCCAAAATGAGTTGGCAATATGCCATGAGCTTCGGCCTGTATGTGAAGCCAGCCGAGCAGGGGCAGCGTAATGATCGTTGCCAATAAAAGCCGCCGGGCAACAATTCCCCCTGCATCCTGACTCAAGACCAACGACATGATTCCGTAATTGCTGCCTGACCATAGAACTCCGATGGAGAGGACCGCGAGAAAGATTGCGGCCTGCAATGACATCGAAGTGAACGAGCCTAGCCCGTAAAGCGGTTCCGCTTTATACGCATAACCAACAATGCCCAGGAATGAGATGAGCAACACCGGCAGGGAAAATAGTTCTGACAGTCGGGAACGCCCAACCCGGATGGCGGGAAACAACAACGCCAACCCGAGGAAGGCAAATGCGATTGCCGTGTTGGGCGCGAATCGTCCCGGTAAAACATTCGGTCGGACCCACTGAGCGAGTCTCTCGGCCAGAAAGAGGCGGTCAATGCCAAAGTCAACCCCTGTCAAGTACTCGAGTGTGGTAAGCAGTCCAGCCAAAGATACGAAGATGCTGCAAATCGCCGCCGCCACCTTCCACACCCAATGCTTAAAACCAAATTGCTGAAAAAGCAGTGCCACTCCGGCAACGATCAGGCATAACGCCGTGTTGGGAGCGATGACATTGGTGTGGAAGGGATCTTTCAGAAAAGAAATATTCAGTTCCCAGCCCACAATGCTCAGCATTCCGCTCGCAATTGCGAGGCAGCCGGACGTCCATGGAACTGTTCTTCGCATTGACCTACAGAGGTTCCGCTGTAATGAAACCCGGGAAACTAAGATTCTACTCTATTTAGAATTGAGTTTATGTGGCAGGTAAGTACGATGGCAAGGAATACTCGTAACCGGGGAAAATAGGTGGTTCCTGCGAGCGTAAGTCGCGGAGGTTCAATGTTTTAGTTGAATTTAAAAAGCTGGCATCCGAAGCGCTTCGATGGATTATTGCGTTAGGAGCGCAGCTTTGCCGCCTTTGTAATGGGAGCCTGCTCCATGATCTCAACGCCGAATCCTTCGAGTGCAGCAACCCTCCGCGGATGGTTCGTGAGCAGGCGAATACGCCGAAGGTTCAGATCAGAAAGAATTTGCGCGCCAATACCAATGTTTCGCTGCGTGACGCGCTCATTCTCCGGACTTTCGGCGCGCCGCTCACGATGAAATGCCAACGCTGATCGGCCGCCAATGGGTTCCACGGAAAAGCCTTTTGAGTTCTGGTGGAGATAAATCAGTGCTCCACGCCCTTCGCGCGCAATGATCTCCATGGATCCTTCCAGGCTGGCGCGGCAGTCGCAACTTGCCGCGCCGAAAATATCTCCAACCAAACAATGGGAATGCATACGCACCAATACGGGATCGTCGCTGTTTCCGATTTCGCCGCGAACCAATGCGATGTGCGATTCATCTCCGCCGACTTCGCTTTCATAAGCGATCAGGCGGAATTCCCCGAATTGCGTTTGCACTAGGGCTTCTCCGATCCTGCGCACGTAACGCTCATTCTGCATGCGATAACGAATGATCTCCGCAACCGTCAGCATTTTCAGCTCATGTGTTTTGCAGAACTCGATGAGATCGGGGATGCGGGCCATGGAGCCGTCGTCTTTCATAATTTCGCAGATGATTCCCGCAGGTATGAGCCCGGCTATGCGGGCCAGATCAACGGCAGCTTCGGTTTGACCGGCGCGAACGAGCACTCCGCCCTTGCGCGCCTGCAAAGGAAATACATGCCCCGGTCGCGCTAAGTCGGCAGGCCGGGTCGCGGGATCAATGGCGACTTTGATTGTGCGCGCGCGATCATACGCGGAAATTCCCGTGGTCACGCCCTCGCGGGCATCGATGGCTTCGCAAAACGCGGTTCCGTAATTGGAGGTGTTTTCTGACGACATGGGCCCGATGCGAAGGTGCTCCAGCCGGTCTTCCGTCATGGCGAGGCAAATCAATCCGCGGCCATATTTGGCCATGAAGTTGATGGCTTCCGGCGTAACTTTTTCTGCCGCCAGAGTCAGGTCGCCTTCATTTTCACGGTCTTCATCATCTACGACGACGATCATGCGCCCGGCGCGAATTTCATCAATCGCTGAGGGCACATCCGTAAATGGCGCATGCAGGGTCATATTGGCCCGATTGTAGCAAAAGGAGTGCTAGTTTTTATGTTGTTGCCACAGACGCTTGCGTCCGGTAGCGCTTCATGAGGGTCAGACAGCAAAGCACGAAGCCACCAACAATCCCAACGAGATAAGACGCCGAATGGGCCCACAAGTCCGCTAAAAAACGCGGGTGTTTCCATTCCGGAAGAACTACAGCCAACCACCCCCGGAGAGAAATCACGTGAGCTCGCGCAAGAAAAAATCCAATGGTTCCGGCCAGTAGGGAAGACGCTGCCATGCAGAGCAGCAATGTCGCGATGGGGCGGACAAGATTGCGTGCTGCAATTTGTGGCTTGGAGCCGAACCTCGCCGATGCGGCCAGAAATATTCCCAGACCACATCCCACCCACCATGTGGCCAGAATTCCCCATTCAAATGCGAAGGCGGTTGGAGAATGAAGTTGAAGGATTATTGGATGAGCAAGAGAGAAATATTCGAGGCAAACTCTGGCCGTGACTTGATCGTGCAAAATGCCATAACAAATTGCGGCAGCGATGCTCAAGAGGCAAATCTTCAACGCTTCCATAAGTGGAGAAAATCCCGTTACGCGGTGCGATGAAATAACCACATTAGCCAAAATACCAGGCCTGATACCGCAGCCGCAGCCGGAATGGTAAGTATCCAAGCCCAAACGATACGCCGGGCCACTCCCCAACGCACCGCTGAGAGGCGATGGACCGCGCCGACTCCCACAATTGCGCCGGTGATGGTATGTGTGGTGCTGACGGGAATGCCCGCCAGCGCGGTCGTAAAGAGCGTAACAGCGCCGGCAGTTTCCGCGCAGAATCCGCCAAAGGGTTTGAGCTTAGTGATTTTTGAACCCATGGTACGCACGATGCGCCAGCCGCCAAGGTAAGTTCCAAGAGCGATGGCCGCGTTTGCTCCGATAATGATGGGCCAATGGAATCGTCCCCAATTTGCCGCCATATCGTGGGCGCTCATAAAACCGGCGGCATACAGAGCGCCCGCCATAATCCCCATAGTTTTTTGCGCGTCATTCCCCCCATGCCCCAGGCTATAAGCGGCAGCGGAAAGCAATTGCAATTTACGGAACCAGTGATCCACTTGAAGCGGCGCTTTATGGCGCAGCACCCAGTAGAGAATGATGGTGAGCGCCAGGGCCAGCACTAAACCCATGACCGGTGCAATGACGATAAAAACCAGGGTCAATGTCCAGCCATGGGGAAGAATCACAGAAAATGCCGAGTGCGCTCCATGATTCAGAGTGGCGCGCGCCATGGCTGCTCCAGCCAGGCCGCCGATCAAAGCGTGGGAAGATGAGGTGGGCAAGCCCCACCACCAGGTCAGCAAATCCCACACAATCGCTCCGGCCAACGCGGCCAGAACAACGTACTGTGTTACATCTTCCAGGCGGATCATGCCGCGGCCGATGGTGTGCGCGACCGCAGTTCCCAACAGAAATGCGGCCACAAAATTGAAGAATGCTGCCCAAGCCACCGCGAGTTTGGGCGTAAGCACGCGTGTGGAAACTACCGTAGCGATGCTGTTGGCGGCATCGTGAAATCCGTTCAAAAAATCAAAAATCAGGGCTGTAAGAACGGTGATGATGAGCAGCAGTAGTCCAGTATTCACCCTCGGGCGCCACCTCGATAGGAGTGTGTATCCGAGCGCGGAGACATCAGGCGCTCTTGAGTGAGACGGTTTCTAGAACGTTGGCGGCATCTTCCGCCTTATCGGTCGCGCTTTCCAGTACTTCATAAAGTTCTTTAATTTTAATGAGATGAATCGGATCGTTCTCATGGTCGAAAAGAGCGGCAATCGCGCTGCGGCTCACCCGGTCGGCTTCGTTTTCCAGCCGGTTGATCTCTACACAATAGCTGATGACTTGTTCGGGTTTTTCCAAAACGGCGACGGCTTTAGAAAGCTGTTCCGCCTGCTGTACGATCAGGGCCGCCAATTCCGCCGACGCCGCTGGAGGATTGGCGATTTTGTACATCATCAGGCGGGTGGCGGCGGCATTCACGAAGTCAAGCACGTCATCAATGGACGAGGTAAGCGCATGAATATCTTCCCGGTCGAAAGGAGTGATAAACGTCTGATTCAAGGTGGTGTATATGGTGTGGGTCATTTCGTCGCCGTGGTGTTCAATGTCCTGCAGACGATTGATCCGTTCCGCCATATTGGCCGGGTTCTTCAGAATGTCATGCAATAACTTTGCGCCTGCAATCAGATTGTTAGACACATCCGTGAACATGCGGAAGAATTTCGTCTCCCGCGGGATGAAGCGGACCATGAATCGGGGGCTCCTGGCAGCTCCAAACGGAGCGCAGTTTCTGTAAAAGCTTTCGCAAGAAATATCTCATGCGTGTGCAGGAGCGTCAAACCCGTCCTTAATTTTGGGCAGAACATTCAATCAGATGGGCAGGTTTGTAATTTGAAAGATTTGAAGACAGGAAATAAAAAGCTCCCAAAAAAAAGCCGCCAGCGTCGGCGGCTTTTTTTTCTGAGGGAGAACTAGAGTGTGGATTCAATCTCAAAACCCCATGCTTCGAGCAGCGGCTCAGGAATGTACTTAGAATTCTTGTTGCGGCGGGCCCACTCGCGCAGACGCGTAGAGCGGAGGTATTGGTCTGGCGTCAACTTGTACTCGCGCACAACCTGTTCAAATTCGGTGACTGTGGGAATGACCGGACCAATTGGCTCGGGTTTGCCCCAGTTTGGATTTCCACGTCGCTTTGCCATGAAAATTGAGTCCTCGTGCTTAAAAGAATCTTGATCGGTTCTTCACAGTTAGATTCGCCTGGCCTCAACAGGGATTCACGGCTTTTTGACCCAGTTGCACCGAGGCCATACGGTCATTACAAATCTGTTCGGGAACAAAGAATTCTACGATTTTTCCCTTATGGAGTCAATAATCTAAAAAGTAGCAAATTTCCCGTATGTTATTGAAGTAATTGAGGAATTCTCTTCTAAAGCTTTCTAATTTTCTACCGAAGTACCACAAATGACAAGCCTGGATTAAAAGTTGTAGAACCGGGTGGATGGGAGCAGATTACCAGAGTAATCCATATCCACTTTGGTGTGATTGACGCGGCCTGCGCCACTACCTAAATTTAAGGTACGAGGATTCCCCGGACCTCTGAAGTAGCGGCTGGATATCTCAATATCCTTCCCGACCCAAGGGCGTTTCTATGAGTTTGCAATCACTGGTATTTTGTTCGGACGAAAAGATCCTGCGTGTACTGCGCCGGGTCCTGAGCGATTTGGAAGTCCGGGTGGAACAGTGCGGCGATGCAGACTCCGCCATTCATAAACTTACCCGCCAGCGGTATGAAGCCGTGATTGTGGATTGCACCGACGAACAAGAGGCGGCGCATGTCCTGAAGAGCGCGCGGAGCGCACCCTCCAATAAGCGCGCGGTTGCAGTTGCCATTATTGACGGGGAAAAAGCCGTGCGGGGCGCTTTCGACCTGGGTGCGCACTTTGTTCTGTATAAACCGATCTCCATGGAGAGGGCGAAATCAAGTTTCCGCGCTGCTCATGCTCTCATGAAACGCGAGCGGCGGCGCAACCAGCGTGTACTGGTTGAAATTCCCGTGGCGCTTATTGGAACAGACGGGCGGCTCGAGACTGTGACCGTGGATTTGGGCGAAGGCGGCATGGCCGTGCAGGCTGGCAGGCTTTCCAAAAATTCCAAAGGATTGCGCTTGCAATTCAACCTGCCCGGGAGCCGCGCCATAGATACTGCCGCCGAAATCGCGTGGGAGAACTCCTCGCGCCAAACAGGCCTGCGTTTTGTAGATATGCTTCCCGCGGAACGGCAGGAGCTCAAGCGCTGGCTGGAGCGAGTGTCTCCAGACGACATTGCGAAGGACGATCCTCCCGTTTCCACCCGCTTGACCGACTTGAGTCCGGCGGCATGTTACCTGGAAACCAGCACTCCATTTCCAATGCGCGCAAAGGTATTACTTTCCATGCGGGTTTCGGAGACTGCGCTGCAGGTGGGAGGCATCGTGCAGGTGATGCATCCGGACAAGGGCATGGGAATAGAATTTATTCGCACCACCCAGGCGCAACGCGCCAATCTGGAAAAGTTTATTCATGTTCTCCACGACAACCACGGCGCCGTAGCGGAACTCTTTGTGGAACCGGAAGGTTTAGAAACGGCGGAATTTGCCAGCATCAAAGATACCCAAGGCGATCCATTGCTCGAACTCTTCTTCCGTAAAGCGGACCTTTCAGCGGAGGAATTCCAAAATGAATTGTCCAGGCAACGTGGCGGTGGTTCTTCGGAAAAAAGCGCGGCTGCTGCCGCATTCTCTGCATAGACTCTCCTGAATATCCTCCGCTCTCAGGCAAAGCCCTTCCTTTGCATACTGGCGCAGGATCTTCTGTAAAACGCCTGGTTTACAACTCATCTGCGGTAACTCTGGTAACTTGCCGTAATTCCTTCTCTGGCACAACATAGGGCAGGTGCTCTGCGCTTTGGTTTGGCGCTGATCAAACAATCATGTTAAGCAAAAAAGATAATGCTGGATTTGCAGGACAAGCGGCAGCTCCCGCGCCTGATCCTAAACGTTTGGAACAGTTGATTGCGGAGAATGCCGGGTTGGAAGAATTTTGCGCTGATCTGGCCAAGATTTTTCACGTGCGCAAGACAGAAATCGCCTTGCTCCGTCTGGAAAGAAATCTCCTGAAATTTATCACGCCTCCCGAACTGGGGAACGTAGGGGCAATTCCAGTTTCAAGCTCTGCCGTTGCGGCCCACACGGCGACCACGAAAAAAGCGGAGCTGTTTAACTCCTTTAACAAAGTGAAGCATGCCAGCATCTTTGAAATGATCAAACTGGGCACGCAGGATGAAACCGACTATTCCGAGCAGGCGCCGATCCAGAAGTTAATGACTTCTCCAATCATGGATTCTGCCGGTCATGTTCTGGGTGTAGTCCAGGTTTCCAGAAAAGGATTCGACCTGGCCAGCGCTGGCGCTGATTTCTCCGT
>JAICKN010000138.1 GCA_025927855.1 Terriglobales bacterium | reverse complement strand
GATCTCCTGCTGAGCGGACGCCAGTTCGATGCCAATGAGGCCCACCGTTATGGATTGGTCAGCGAAGTGACCGAAGTAGACGAACTTATGCCGCGGGCCTACGACCTTGCAAGGCGCTTGCTGGAAAACAGTCCGGCGTCTTTGCGGGAAACCAAAAAATTGCTCAACAACTTCATCGCAAAGCAGCTCGATGCGCAGATATCGCAGGCGGTGGAAGCGAACGCCGCCAGCCGGGAAACAGGCGATTTTCGCGAGGGCATCGCATCATTTCTGGAGAAGCGCAAACCGAATTGGAGCCAGAAATAAACTCCCGCTACGTGAAGAACACAGAATCGCGATAGTCTATTGAACGAACCTCAACATGGAAAATAACCATCAGCACCGTTCCAGCGAAACTCGCCTGCGCGTCCGCTATGCGGAAACCGACCAAATGGGCGTCGCCTACCACGCCAACCATTTTGTATGGTTTGAGGTTGGGCGCGTAGAGTTCCTGCGCCAACTGGGATTTTCCTATCGCGACATGGAGCGCCAGGACGGCTGTTTTATTGCGGTGGCTGAAGCGAGATGCCGCTATAAGGCTCCCGTCCGCTATGACGACGAGGTCATTGTGCGCACGTCATTGAAGAACGTGCGCGAATCAGTCGTGCATTTCTCTTATGAATTGCTCCGGCAGGAGGACGGCGCGTTGCTGGCGGAAGGCGAAACCATCCATGTTGTGACCAACCATGCCATGAAGCCGACGCCGCTGTCTGAAAAGTATCTCAGCGCGTTCCGGGCGGCGCTGGCCATAAACAGCTGATCGTTCCTTCGTTCGGCGCCATCATTCTTAATGCTCTTTGAATATCCGTATCTCTGTTCTCCGCCATCCATGCGGTTTCTGGCGAAATATTCACAAGCGGAATTCTGCACTTCCCTTTTTAAAAGATTAATAACTGTTTAAAAATCAAAACCAACATAGATTTTTAGTCCTCTGCGAATGAGCATTGCACCAAAATTGGGCAGGCGCTTGTGGACGAGCTGCACTCACTTGAAAACAGGAGAGATACAGCTTCGCATTTTTTATTGACTATAAAAACAGGAAGAGTAAAAAGATTCTCGTTCTTTGACATCTTCTAAAGTTTTTCCGGTTGGAGTTAAGTCCGGGGCTCAAGCGCAGTCACACTCGGTATCGAAAGATATTCGCAGCGAAGGCGAGCGAGGGTCTATAGCGAAACCCCGGTCGAGAAGAACAAGAGGAACCGTCGAAGGCAGGATAGAGTCCCGAGGCGTCAGGCTGATTTATCCAGTTGGCGGCAAGCCCGGAACCCAAGCCACAGATCGCGCTAGCGCGGCCGCAAGGTAGCGCCGGCTGCAGGTCAGCAAGGGTCTAAAGCAAGCTTCTGGCTGAGAGGAACAGCTTCACATCACTTCGGGACTCTTATTTTTGTCCAGCGTTGTCCCGTCGCATCTGGCGGTTCTACTCAAAGGGCAAAGGCCCTCCCCACCGGAACTGAACAGTTGACGCAGGATAACGCTGGTCCAGCAAATTCTCCCAGCAACTCTCATGGCCCTTGCGTCATTTCCAGGTTTTTGCCGGTGACAAGGCGGGTGCGGTATATGGCGTTCGTTTCGGACGCCTCTCCCACCACGTCTACATTCACCTGATAGCTGCCGCGCGAGAGCTCATCGCCGAAGGGAATTTCCATTTCCAGAGTGCCCGTTTTCAGCGTGAAGTGCTGGTAGCCGATGGCCGTCGCACGGCCAATTTGATTCACGGCAAGAACAATGAACGTGAGGTCCAAATTTTTCTCCGTGTTATTGGAGACCTTAATTGAACCTTCTATCCTCCGTCCGGAAACCTTGGGATATTGACTCCACTGGGCAAACAACGGCGCGCGGACGATCAGCGTAAACGCTTGTGTGCGCTCAAAAGGCGGCTTGCTCGAATCTGTAACCGCAATTGTGAACTGAAACTCCCCGGGTTGGTTCGGAGTTCCCTGAAGAACGCCGTCTTGTTCCAAATGAAGACCGCCGGGCAAATGACCCTGCTCCAAGCGCCACCTGAGCGGGCGGATTCCACCCTCGGCCTGTAAACGAAAAAGGTAGGGCTGGTTATAGGTCGCTTGCGGCAGCGGAGTTTTCTTGATGGCCAAAGGGGCAGCGGCTGAGGCGTTCCGCGCGCCCCATAAAGAAACGATGATTAGCAAGGCGGGCAATAAGCCACGGCAACGGTTTCTGTTAATTGTCATCATCTTCTGTTTAGCATATCGCCCAAATTGCCGCTAAGGCAGTCGAAAGGCTCACACCGCAGACTTTTTCTTTGGCCCAATCCCAATTCTGCGCCAGCCCCGGATGAAATCCTGGAAGCAAACTACCTCGCTGCAAAGAACGGCATCTCAACAATACTTTGCACACATAATTATGGGAGAAGCTTATGGGATGGGTAGAAGAGCAAATCGAAAACCAGATAGGACCAGCGGGAGTGAATGAAGGGGAAGCAGAACAATATTTCGAGTTACGTGCGCGTCAAAAATGGGAGGTGCTGCTCAACGGATTTCAACGCGATTTACAGGAATTCGAGCGCGGCGGCGAGGTTGCGGAACTGCAGAAATTTTCTGACGCACAGTACCGGATCAGCAATCCCGCGGCCCATATTTCCGTACGCATCACCGCCGGATTCTCTGACCATATCTTCCGCTATAACTATGAACAGGACGAGAAGGATACTCCGGTGCCGGAGGATGGTGTGTTAACGCTGCGCCTCTCCGGCAATCACATGAACCTTTACTCGGCCGACCAGCAGCTTACGCTGGAACAGGCACGAAAGTTAATTCTGGAGCCGGTGTTATTTCCGGGCAAGCCCTCCGCCGGAGAAATCAAAGCTGCATGAATTGAGATTACATATATTCAGGCCGGATATCGCGCTACAAAGAGGCCCACATAGGTTGGGGACGGAAGCGACCCCTGACTTACCCCTGTTTTGCAAAGCCGCGGCGGATCACCTCGGCTGTATCTTGAGGCAAGGAAATATCGCTGAGTTCCTGTTCTGTAAACCAACGCGCATCGTCGGCGTCGCCGGACGCGGTCAAGTCACCGCTTTTTCTATAGCATAAAAAATCAATGAGCACGTAATGGTAGCGGGTACGCTGCTGCTCATCGCGCAGCACACGGTCAAAAACGCCCAGCAATTCGCCCGGCTCGACGGCCAATCCCGTTTCCTCAAGAGCTTCGCGGATAACGCCTTCCCGCAAAGTTTCTCCAGCTTCGAGCGCGCCTCCAGGAATTGACCACTCGCCCAGCGCCGGAGCATGGCCGCGTTTGATAAGCACAACTCTTCCCCGCTCGATGATGATGGCGCCCACTCCCACAAAGGGCCGGTCCGGATATTCGCGATTCATGATGGATTCGACCTACTTCAATTCCCTCTCAAAGTGGTCTGCAATCATGTGGAACAAATGGTCGCGGTCGGTTTCGCCTCCGATTCCGTGAGTTTTGTCGGGATAGATCATGAACTGGAATTGCTTGTGCGCCTGTATAAGGGCATTTACCATCTGAACGCTGTTTTGGAAATGAACGTTGTCGTCGCTAGTGCCATGAACGAGCAGCAACGCGCCGCGCAATTCTTCAGCAGACTTGGTCATGGAAGAATTCTCGTAAGCGGTGGCGTTATCTTTCGGCAGTCCGAGATAGCGTTCGGTGTACGCGGTGTCGTAAAGATGCCAATCCGTAACCGGAGCGATGGAAACTCCAGCTTTGAATGTACCGGAATGCTCCATGGAATAGAGCGTCATAGAGCCGCCATTGCTCCATCCCCAAATTCCCACGCGGCTGCGGTCAAGCTGCGGAAAACGCGCAAATAGTTGGTCCAGCGCGGCGAGCTGGTCCTTTAGCTCTATGGCACCAAACTCTCCCTTTATCGCGGTTTGGAACTTGCGGTCACGGTTCGGAGTTCCGCGGTTGTCCACGGTGAAAATAGCGAAGCCATCGCGCGCCAGTAACTGATGGAACAATCCGGTTGTACCGGCCCATTGATTGCGCACCAGCTGTTCCGCGGGGCCGCCGTAGACGTAAACGATCAACGGAATCTTTCCGGCATTTTGGCCGGCATTCTGGCTCGAAGGTAGAAGTAATTGCCCGTACAGTTTTGTACCGTCATCCGCTTTGAATTCCAGGAATTGGGGTGCAGTCAAATGCAGGCCCTGCAAATCGTGCGAATTCCAAACTACGTGGCAGGGGCCCGCAGTTACGCAGACTGAAACCTCGGGCGGAGAAGTTTGTGCGGAGAACACATCCGCATAATGCTTGCTATCAGTGGAGAAATTCGCCTCGTGCGTTCCTGGGTTCTGGGAAACACGATGGAAGTCAGATCCGTCGAGCTTGACCGAATAAAGCTGCGTCTGCCGCTCGTCCCCGGCATTGCAAGAGAAATAAACCACACCTGCCGCTTCATCTGCGGCTTCAACTCCCAACATTTCAAAATTCCCTTTTGTAAGCTGGCGTTCCAGTTTGGCATCCGACGAGAGCGGATTATTCGGATCAAAGCTGTACAAATAAAGCTGGTTGGTTCCGTCGCGCCAACTCGACCACAGAAAGCGGTCTCCAGAGGCAAGGATTTTGAAATCATCATTCACATTAATCCAGCCGTCCGCGTCGGATTCCCGCAACACCATGCGCGAATGGCCCGAATGCGCATCCACAAAATACAACTCCATTTCCGTCTGCGCGCGATTCAGGACCTCGACCCACAGCAAGCCTTTGCGGATCCAGCCAAACCGGGGAATATAGATGTCTGTGCTGCCTTCGGGCGCAAACCACTTGGGGTTCCCCCCATCGGCATCTATCACGCCAACGCGCACAGCGGGATTCGGGTCCCCGGCTTTGGGATACTTTTCCTGGTCTACCTGCGGGTGAATGGGCGCCCAATTTGTAATGGGGTACGTTGGCACCCTGGTTTCGTCGGTTTGCAGAAAGGTAATCTGTTTTCCGTCGGGCGACCAAAAATAGTTGCTGCGGACGTTTAACTCCTCCGCATAGAGCCAGTCTACCTCGCCATAGAGCTTATTGGAGTCTTTGTCTTTTGTGAGCTGCCGCTCGCGGTTATCCGCCAGCGTACGCACAAACAGATTGTGCGCGCGCACGTAGGCAAGCTGCTTCCCATTCGGAGAAAATTTTGGGTCCTGGCTGGGATCGGGATCCGATGTAATTTGCACAGCCGTCCCATTCCCCAAATCGTAAAGCCACAGCTGTCCTTGCGAATCAAAAAGCAGATGCTTTGAATCCGGCGCCCACTTGTACGCGGCCACATGGTAGCGGGTGATCCATTCTTTTTCCCGTTCATTCTTAATCTTGCTGGCAGGCGGAGCCAACGAGGCCAGCTTCATCTCATTTACGAGGACCTTCCGCTCGCCGGTGGCTGCATCCACATACCACAATTCGCCGTGTTCGCCGGAGTCATCGCGCTGCACAAAAGACAGTTTTGTATTGTCGGGGCTCCACTGGATATTTTCAGGCGCGCGCCCGGTCACGCTGCCTTCCGCAAAAATAGACTCGATCGTCAGGTCATTCTTTATTGGGTCAGGTTTCAATTGGCCAGCGGGTGGTACGGCTTGAGAAAACACCAAAGAAATAAATAGGAACGGTAGCAGGCATGCGTAGAGGAACACTGAAAAGACCTTCACGTGCAAACTCCTGAAGAAATAAGGCCCGGCTGAGCGAAGCAAAAGTGTACACCGCCCGGCATATTCTCGTGGATAGCGGTCGAGTTAAAAATGCTCTTTTTCCCAGCCGTGCTAGAATTAACAAGGGTTAATCCACCCATCCATCCATGCTTCCAGACGTACAGGCGCTCATTGATCTGCAACATGCTGACCGCGAAATTTTGCGGTTGAAAAATGAAATCGCTGCTCTGCCCCAGCGGGTCTCCGCCATTGAAGAAAAACTCGCCGGCACTAAGGCGGCCCTGGAAAAAGCAAAAGCGGCCGTCAAAGAAGGCGAGGCCTCGCGGCGTAAGTATGAGACTGCCATTCAGGACCTGCAACAAAAGATCACCAAATACCGCGATCAATCCCTGGATGTGAAGACGAACGACCAGTATCGCGCGCTGATGCACGAAGTCCAGTTCTCCGAACAGGAAATCCGCTCGAATGAAGACAAAATTCTTGAGCTGATGGTGAATGCCGAATCCCGCGAAAAAGAAGTGAAAGCGGCCGAGGCGGAGTTGAAGGCGGAGACAGCTGAAATCGAAGCGGAGAAAAAGATTGCGCGCGAGCGTACTGCGGAAGATGAAAAGCAACTGGCTGAATGGAACGCCAAGCGGGAAAACGCACGTGCAGGAGTCAATGCAGACCTGTTGCGTCACTATGACCGCGTCTCGAAACACCGCGGCACCGGGCTGGCGGAAGTCCGGGAGCAAAAATGCATGGGTTGCCAGGTGATGCTGAGGCCGCAAACTTACAATGAAATCCGCAGCAGCAGCCAAACTGTTATTTGCGATTCCTGCCAGAGAATTTTGTATTACAACCCCGCCAATGATGTAGTTGCTCAACCCGTCGTTTCCCCGCGCAAGCGGCGCGCGCATCCTAAAATTGATGCCCCGCAAGCCTGGTACTACCACCCGGAATATGCCGGCCATGGGGAAGTTTTTATAGTTTTCACGAATTCCCACGGACAGGCCAGCCGCCGCATTTACGATTCATTCAGCGGAAGGCAAGTTGGAGACATTCTTATTCGTGAGGGCGAATACCGCATGGCATTTCCGGAAGACTTTTCCGGAACAGTCCGCCTAAACGGAAATTGGAAAGAAGAAGAAATTGATAATTGGGGATCAGAATTGCCCATGACTACGCTGGACGAGTTGCAACGTGATCTTGAGGCAGCCCGGCAGGAATCCAATGCGCGCCCCCAATCTTCAGACGCGCAGAATGTCCAGCTTGCCACCGAACAGAACGTCGCGAGTTAAGCGACATTACTCCAAGACTTCAATTATTGTTGTCTGGCCGTTGCAACGCCGGAACTGGCTCCGTAGGAGGAGCTGTGCTCGAAGAAGCTGGAGTTACCACCGACGGATTGGCAGGAGCGGCGGGATTTACGCCAAAGTCCCACACGTACAGGTTCACGCCTTCTTTGCCCAGCATTTCGACTAGAGCATACTCACCGCGCGCAAGCGGTTCGTTCGGCGAAATCATCACCCATCCACCCGTAAGCTGATTGGAGGACGCCGGCACCAGCTTCTGCTGCTGGCTCGTCTTGCCAAAGATCGTAATTTTTATGTCGCCCAATACACGCCGGTCACGTTTTCCTTCCATGCGCACTATTCGAAAGCGGTCCCAGGGAAGCTTGGCATCTCCGTTTTGGGCCTCCTGGGCAGCATTCACATAAAGGAACGGCATAGTGACGTGTGCTTGTATCCCTGCGTGGCTGCCCGTGAGTTCGATTGTCTGTTTCGATCCTGCAACGGGATTGATGGCAGCCCGCAGCATATTTTTTTTCGTGTCGCGATTGATGTCTCCGCCGTTCTGCTGAAGCTGGGCGAGCTGCGGCTGGTTGTTAAATGTGTCCAGTAAATACGCGGTGTTTGGATCTTCCAGGCGCAGCCCAGGCGATACTTCCGGAGCCTTCGCCTCTTCGGCCTGGCGGTCTGCTTCTAATTCCTTGTCGAGCTGAATGGCTTCCGGCGGCGGCACACCGGCTTCCCAGTCTTTCTCAAATTTGTTGGTCGCCGTCCAATCCACAAGAGATTTCGGGACCTCCTCCCATGAATCTCTTTCCGCGCTGTAATAGCGCACCCGGTCGCCGTGGACTTCCCATTTAGTAACGAGCTGATAACTGCCGTCCTTAAGGATGAGCCGCTTGGCCAATTGCTGCGCAGAAATGCACGCGCAGGCCCCCGCCAGCACCACCAGAACCGCGATACTCAGGCATCGCTTCAGCGGAGAATTGGAAAGCCATTTCCTTTTCACAGGAAAATGAAGGCGTACATCTTTGGCAATCTGCAACACAGATGAGCTTATTATCGTCAATCGCGCTCGTAAAACCAATACGCAGAATGAGCAATCCAGCCGATAAGTCATTGATCTCTCAATGCGCTGTCATGATTGTTCCCTTTGCCTGCTTTTTCTGCCATAATTGATTGTGCATCCCAGCCTGCACAATTTTCCAAAACAACTTAGCGCGAGGAACCGATGTCGGCCAAGTACATCTTCGTAACCGGCGGTGTTGTGTCTTCACTGGGTAAAGGACTGGCGGCAGCCTCCATTGGCTGCCTGCTGGAGAGCCGTGGGCTTAAGGTCAATATCATGAAGTTTGACCCGTACTTGAACGTGGACCCCGGCACCATGTCTCCGTTCCAGCACGGAGAGGTTTTCGTCACCGATGATGGCGCGGAAACCGATCTCGACCTCGGCCATTACGAGCGCTACACGCACGCCAAACTTTCTCGCGACAACAACTGGACCACTGGCCGTATTTACGAGCAGATCATCGCCAAGGAGCGCCGGGGAGACTATCTCGGCAAAACCGTCCAGGTGATTCCGCACGTCACCAATGAGATTAAAGCCGCCATGAAAAAGGTGGCGCAGGAAGTAGATGTTGCCATCGTCGAAATCGGAGGCACCGTTGGTGACATTGAATCGCTACCCTTCATGGAAGCCATCCGCCAAATGCGCCAGGAACTGGGCCGCGAAAACACTCTGTTCGTGCATGTGACGCTCGTTCCCTTCATCGCTGCGGCGCAGGAATTAAAAACGAAGCCCACTCAACACTCGGTAAAAGAACTGCTCAGCATCGGAATTCAGCCTGACATTCTGCTTTGCCGCACCGACCGTTTCCTTGCCAAGGAGATCAAGAGCAAAATCGCGCTCTTCTGCAACGTGGGGGAAGAGGCAGTCATCACCGCCAAAGACGTTTCTTCTATTTACGAAGTGCCCCTGGTTTT
>JAICKN010000187.1 GCA_025927855.1 Terriglobales bacterium | reverse complement strand
TGATAAACCGGTTCAGAAGCGCATGAATGGAAGAGGGAAATCCATTACGCCAGCAATCAAAAACGGGCGGTATTGACCGTGACCTTTCACGTTCTAACGCTTACGCCATTTTTCCCTTCAGCGCAGAACGAGGCGTATGGAGGTTTTATTGCAGAGCCGCTGCAGGGGCTCCGGCAATGTGGCGTAAATGTGGATGTGATTGGCGTCAGTCCTGCTCATAAAAGAAAACCGCACAAGATTTCTTCTGCTGGTCCCGCGGAATGGCAGCGGTATCCTTGCATCCCGGGCAATCCGGGGCTTTCTTCCGCCGGCGCATTTCTTTTTGCGAGAATACTGAGGCGTGTTCGCAAATTACACTTGGCAACTCCCATTGATTTGATCCATGCGCATGCAGCTTTGCCGTGCGGGCACGCGGCAGTCCTGTTGTCTAGAGAACTCGGCGTTCCCTACGTCGTCACGGTGCACGGCCTCGATGCCTTCTTCACGAATCAGTCAACGGGATGGGCGGCGACATTGTGCCATCGCGCAGCCCAGTATGTTTACAAGGGAGCCCAGCGAGTGATCTGCATCAGTGAACGGGTTCAAGATGCTGTACTGGCCGGCGCACCAAAAGCGCAGTCCGTCGTGGTTTATAACGGGGTGAATGTGGACTTATTTTCCCGTTCGGCTGCTCCTGTCGATCCGGCAACCATCCTCAGCGTGGGCAACTTGATCCCCAGCAAAGGGCATGAGTTGCTGCTGCGGAGCATTGCAAGTTTGCGGCCCGCTTATACCGGAGTGCGGTGCGAAATTATTGGAGAAGGGCCAGAACGCGAACCACTAAAAAAATTGGCGGAGCAATTAGGAATTTCGGATGTTGTAACGTTTTTGGGTCGCCGCAATCGCTCCAGTGTGGCGGACGCCATGCGCCGATGTACTCTGTTTGCCTTGCCCAGCAGTTATGAAGGACTGGGATGTGTCTATTTAGAGGCGATGGCCTGCGGCAAACCCATTATTGGTTGTCGAGGGCAAGGGATCGAAGAAATCGTACAGCATGGCCGTAACGGGCTATTGGTAAATCCGGGAAACGTGGAAGAACTTACTGCGGCAATTTCCTTATTGCTGCAACGCCCCCGGATCCGGGAAGAGCTAGGCATGGCCGCGCATGAAACCATCCACTTTAGCTTGACCATCCAGCAGCAAGTGCAAGAGCTTTTGAGAATTTATCAGGAAAGCATTGCATGAAGTGCCGACTGGTAATTCTGACGGAAATCATCTCCCCATACAGGATTCCGGTTTTCAATGCTCTGGCGAAAATTCCAGAGATAGATTTGCATGTTGTGTTTTTGGCGGAAACCGATCCCACCATGCGCCAGTGGCGCGTTTATACCAATGAAATTCAGTTTTCCCATGATGTGTTGCCTTCCCGGCGGTACAGGTTCGGCAACTTTCATTTGCTCGTCAATCGGAATGTAAGGGCTGTTTTGCGGCGAGCGGGTGCCGACGTCGTGCTTTGCGGAGGATACAACTACCTGGCTTCGTGGCAGGCATTGCATTGGGCGAAAAAAAATCATCTTCCATTTCTTGTGTGGATGGAAAGCACGCAACGGGATCACCGAAAGGGCAGGTGGCTGACGGAAAAGTTAAAGGCCAAATTTCTGGGACAATGCGATGGGGCCGTGGTACCGGGAAAGTCGTCATTCCAGTACGCTGCCAGTTTTGGATTTGCTTTCGGCTCGATCTTTGTGGCTCCAAATGCGGTGGACAATGACTTCTTTTCCTCCGGCGCTGAAGCAATCCGGTCGAAAAGTGTGAATGTAAGGAAAGAGAAACAGTTACCACTACGGTTCTTTTTGTATGTGGGAAGGCTGATTCGCGAAAAGGGAGTATTTGATCTGGTAAAAGCGTATGGCAAACTGGACAGAAAGCTGCGCGAAGAAATTGCGCTGGTCTTTGTGGGAGATGGACCGGACCGCGAGGAGTTGATGCAAGCCGCTGCCGGCGTTACTCCTGGGTGTGTTCAGTTCCGCGGATTCGCTCAACGCGAGGATTTGCCCAGCTATTACGGATTGGCGGAAACGTTCACCTTTCCCACCCATTCTGATCCGTGGGGACTGGTCATGAACGAGGCATTGGCCTCGGGATTACCTGTGATAGCGAGCAGCGCAGCCGGATGCGCCGCAGATTTGATCGAAGATGGCGGAAATGGCCGCGTGACTTTGGCGGGAAATTGTGAGCAGCTGGTGGATGCGATGACGGAGCTATCTTCAAATGGACCGTTGCGGCTAAAAATGGCGCAACGCGGCAGAGAATTGATCGTGGGCCATTCACCTCAATCCTGCGCCGGGGGAATTGCCGCTGCCGCGCTGCATTTCCGGAGACCGCGAACATGAAATCCCGTCGCGGGATAAAGTTCGCGCTGTGTTTGATGATTCCGGTAATTGCCGCTTACCTGGCGTTCCGCCGCGGTTACTATTTTAACAACACGACTTATCTTATTGATGGCATCGCTCTGGAATTGTTGCTGGCGGCCGTGTGGGATTTTCGGCGGAAATATCTTTGGCTGACGATCGTTGCTTTTTTAGGAGCGGGAATCAGCAGTTCTCTGCAGGGTGACTGGAGTGTGGCGCGCTGGCTTGTGCTTGGCATTGGCGCGTTGGCCGGCTGCGCTCTGTACATGAGAGACCCGCGCTATCGCCTGAATGTTGTACATGCGGCAGCAATCTGTTGTGTATTGTCAGCCCTTGTTTCAGCTACCGTTTCTTCGTTCCCCCAAGTTGCGGCATTAAAGGCGGCCAGCCTTTTACTCTTGTTTCTTTACGGGATGACTGGAGCCAGGCTGGCCATTCTGGACCAGGGAGAAAAATTCTTCGAGCGCTTGCTGCTTGGCAGTGAAATTCTTGTTTATAGCAGCGCTATTGCGTATTTCATTCTGCGCTGGGAGTTGTGGGGAAACCCGAATTCGCTTGGCGTGGTGATGAGCGTGATTTGCCTGCCACTTCTTTTATGGGGCATGATAGTCAGCTCAACGCGGAACATCCGACGGCGGCGGACCTTTGCCCTGGTCCTTGCAATCGTGCTGCTGTTGCGCAGCTACGAGAGGGCCGGCATTACCGCGGCGACTATTTCTGCGCTGTTTTTATGTATTCCCCTGCGGGAGTACAGGCTGCTGATCAAAGGAGCAGTACTCGCGCTACTTTGCGCATTGGTCGTGGCGGCGTTTGTGCCAGTTACCACTCAAGAAGTTTCCAATGACGATTCTTTAATTTCAAAATTCGTATACAAGGACAAACAAGAGAAAGGTATTATGGGGTCCCGGCGGCCAGTATGGGAAGAAACCCTCTCCAGTTTGCGTCAGCATCCCTGGTTCGGGACAGGATTTGGCACTACCTATTCCCAGGATTCCTTTTCTCATGATTCCATAAAAACTTCAATGACCTATACCAGCTTCAAGGTAGCTCGCGAACACGGCAACAGTTATCTCGCGATCGCAGAATGGACAGGCTTTCTGGGGGTAGCGCCTTTCTTTATCTTATTGGCGCTCGTAATTCGGAATGTAGTCCGGGTTGGGGCGTACATGCGCAGGACCGCCGATCCGCATACATTCGCAGTTCCTTTAGCGGCCGTTGTGCTCGCGGGGTTCGTGAACGCGGGTTTTGAAGACTGGATGTTCGCGGTGGGGTACCACACGTGCGTGTTTTTTTGGATGCTGGCATTGGTTCTTCCTGATTTCACACCTCATGGTCCAATCGTTTCGAGACTGTGGCATTACGATGCTTTAGCTGTCCATGGCGCCTCCCGGCAGGAGTCGCTCTCCGCCACCCCGGTCATTGTACCCAGCCATGCATCTATTTATTAACGCACTGGCCGCGAGTTCCAGCAGTGGATTGACCTATTTACGAAATGTCATTCCCCACCTATGCTGCCGTAGCGACCTGCATACTACCCTTGCAGTGAATCCGCAGATCCGAGATAGCGTAAAAGGTTCTCCTGGATTGTCGTTTGCCGATGTTCCTTGCCCTGGCAGCGCGGCGCGCCGCTTCTGGCACGAGCAATTCACGCTGCCGGAATTCGTGCGTAACAGCGGTGCCGATGTTTTGATCTCTGCCGGCAACTTTGCGCTCCGCAATTCTCCCATTCCACAAATTTTGCTGTCCGGCAATTCACTGTACACGTCCAACGATTTTTACCGCGACTTGCTTTCGCGCGGCGCCTACGGTTTGTGGTTTGAAACGCGTTCGAAGGCGATAATCGCGCGGCAATCGCTTTTTTGGGCGGATTGTACCGTGGCTCCCAGTGAAGCGTTCGCGCGCGTATTGCGAAAACAAGCAAGAGCAAAGATTGTGAAAATTCATCATGGCTTCGACGCGGAATTGTTTGCGCGGGACCGAAGCCCTCTGGCTCCCCACCTCCAGCGGAACCTCGATGGTGCGGCAGATTCTCTGCGTCTTCTGTTTGTGAGTTACTACAACTACTATCGAAATTTTGAAACTCTTTTCAAAGCCGTACCATCCATTCGCGAACAGATGGCGGCCCAATACGGCCGAGGCGTGAAGCTGTTTCTTACCTGTACGCTGCGTTCTGAGGAAAATCCCGGCCGGTTTCGGGCAGAGGGGGTGAAGGCTCTTGTGGAGGAACTTGGAATCGGGAATGAAATTGTCGAGCTTGGGCCGGTTCCATACCATCAACTCCATCACGTCTACCGCCAATGTGATATTTACGTCACCGCCTCTTATGCAGAGACGTTCGCTCATCCAACGGTTGAGGCAATGGCGAGCGGACTTCCTGTGGTGGCTTCCGATATTGAAGTTCACAGGGAAATTTGCGGCAGTGGAGCTACCTACTTCCCTCGGTTTTCTTCGGAAGATTTGGCTCTTCATGTATTGGCGGCCTATTCCCAGACAAAAAAACTGGATTGCAATGAGCAATTGCGCGCCCGTGCTGCCTCTTTTTCCTGGAAGAACCATGTTGACGAACTCGTGTCACTCGCGCATTCATTGCAGCGTTCCAGGTAAGGCGGTTTTCTAATTCAACTGGCCCGGTTTGCTGACAAGTAGATACTGTCAGCAACATATTGGAGAGGGCGAACCATGGTGCTTGCCTTGGACAACGCATCCGACATGCGAACGATGAAGCGGTACCTGCGGGGCAAAAACCGGAGATCGCTGATTTGTGGATTTAATGAAAAATAACCATCTACAAAGAAGCGGGAGGGGCCGATGCGCTGCTCAAAAACGGAACGGAGCTCCCATGGAGTCCAATACCTCACTTCGAAGTCTCGTGTCTGACGGAATCCCCGCCGAATCTGGTGGTATAAACAGCGGATGCCGAACCCGTTTGGCATTTGGATGAGCGAATGCCCTCCTTTTTTGAGAGCGACACGCACTTCTGACAGCACGAGCCCGGCATTTTCTTTCGAAAGGTGTTGTAAGACGCTATACGAAAATACTTCATCGAATGTGGAATTTGAGAACGGGAGAGCGCGTCCGTCCGCGACCGCGTAGTGCGCCGTGACTCCTAATTGCTTCGCAACACGTTGCGCCGCCTGAACTGCCAGCAGGGATGGATCGACCCCATAGACTGTATAGCCAAGCCGGGCAGCCGCAATACACCATCTTCCCCAGTTGCAGCCGATTTCAAGAAAAAGCTTACCCTGCCCAGCGGGCAGATTGAGGTAAGGGATCGGATAAGCCTTTAATTTCCCCACTAAATGTTGGTAGAGAATGCCATTGGTGGCGGCTATTACCTCGCTTACAAATGGATCGGTTTCATTCTCTTTAAGGTCGAATTGGGGTGGGGCGGCATTGTGGCCGTGCGCGATGGCAAGTGCGCGCTCCCCTGCGATATGAGTTTGCGGAAGTTCTTCTATCAGCAAAACCGGAATGCCATTCACGACCGGATATTTGTGGCCGGAAGAGCAATAAAGAAAACCAGAGGTTTCCATTAGAGGAAGTTTGTCTCGAGGACAGGCCAGCAATTTGAGTAGCTCTTTAGAGACAGCCATTCTTCACTTTTCCGCCCACATCCGGTTGCGTTGATCTGCACATGGTAGGCGCGACCAGTATCTCGCACTTGGTGTTTATTCGACATAATTTCCCGATGCAAAGTTGGGTTCCCCTGCATCGAAACCGGGCTGGTTCACGGTAATATGGGCCGAGCGAAACGATTTTGGCAATGCAAACTGCCGCGGAACCCGGGCCTAGCAATACACATGCATTCACTCACCTGCCTGTGAGCGTGATTATTCCCACGCGAAATGAAGCGCGGAACCTGCCTTTGTGCCTTCAGTCCTTGCAAGAGGCAGGTGAAATCTACGTCATAGATTCCCAAAGCACGGACGAGACGATTGAGATTGCCAGGTCCCACGGAGCCGAGGTTGTGCAGTTTCGCTATAACGGAGGCTGGCCCAAAAAGCGGCAGTGGGCGTTAAACACCTTGCCATTGGCCTTCGAGTGGGTCCTGCTGCTGGATGCAGATGAAGCGCTTACGCCTGCGCTGAAAGATGAAATTCGCAACGCCGTCGAAAATCCCGCCATCCATGGCTACTACTTAAATTTAGAGATGTATTTTTTAGGCCGGCCTTTGCGCCATTGCGGGGCCAGTTTTCAGAAGCTTTCGCTCTTCCGCAGAGGCAAAGGGCATTTCGAGCGCCGCCT
>JAICKN010000267.1 GCA_025927855.1 Terriglobales bacterium | reverse complement strand
TTTGAGCGATCCGGACTGGCTGGCGGTGAATACCGTGATTGAAGAATCGGCCGCGTGGAGCGTGATTCCGCGGCTGAAAGAGGCCAAGGCGCAGGGGATTGTGGAATATCCGCTGAACAAGGTGGTGATGTAGATGCGGATCCTTTCGGGCAAAGATGCGGCAGAGCAGGCAATGAAGCTTGCTGCGCGCAGCTCGCGTTTCGATGAAGTCGAAACCAAGGTGCAGCGCATTATTAATGATGTGCGCGTGCGTGGAGATGCCGCCCTTCGTGAATACGCGCAGCAATGGGACGGTCTTGGCGAAAAAGATTCTCTGCTGGTGCCGCAAAGCCAGATCCGGGCTGCATTGAAATCTTCATCTCCCAAATTCCGTTCTTCTCTCAAATTGGCCGCCACGAACATACGCCGGTTTTGCCAACTGCAGAAACCCAAAGAGTGGAAAAGGTCTTTCAACGGCATTACGCTCGGCCAATTGGTGCGCCCGCTGGATTCGGTCGGATGCTACATTCCCGGTGGCCGCCATCCGCTGGTTTCCACTTTGCTCATGACCGTCATTCCAGCTCAAGTTGCGGGCATTAAAAACATTCGCGTAGTTTCGCCCAGGCCTTCTAAAGAAGTCCTTGCGGCAGCGGCGATGCTCGGCGTTCACGAGTTCTACCGCATAGGCGGAGCCCAGGCAATTGCAGCCTTGGCTTACGGAACTAAGAGCATCCCCCGCGTAGATAAAATTGTTGGCCCTGGCAATGTCTATGTGACCGCGGCCAAAAAATTAGTTTCTTTCGACTGCGCGATTGACATGCTCGCGGGTCCTACCGAGGTGGTCGTGGTCAGCCATAATGGCAAGCCTGCATACATTGCCTCGGACCTTGTAGCGCAGGCAGAACACGATCCCGACGCGGTTTCCATTTTTATTACGACTTCCGCCAGGCTCGCGGATGCGGTCTCGAAAGCGGTGGAAGAACTCGCGCAAGACAACAATCTGGCTAAGCAATCGCTGCAAAACAGCGGCGTTATTCTAATCGCCGCCTCGCGCCAGGAAGCGATGGAATGGGCGAATCAAATCGCGCCCGAGCACATCAGCATCGCCAAATCCGATGTCTCGCGCATACAGAATGCCGGGTCAGTGTTTGTGGGGGATTTTTCTCCGCAGGCGGGCGGAGACTACGCTTCCGGTCCGAACCACGTGCTGCCCACAGCGGGAGTCGCGCGCTTTCGCGGCGGCCTAAGCGTGCTGGATTATGTAAAAATCATCACCGTGCAGGAACTTTCTGAAAAAGGACTATACGGCATTGGGTCTGCTGTGGAATTTCTTGCCGAAACCGAAGGCCTGAAGGCGCATGCCGAGTCCATTCGCGTGAGGTGCGGCAATGGTTAATCCGCGGGGCGCGGTCCGCAGTTTGAAGGAATATCACCCTCCCCTGGGCAACCGCGAAGGGTTGCGCCTGGATTTCAATGAAAACACCGTAGGCTGTTCGCCGCGTGTGCTGGAAAAACTTCGCCAGATCACGGCCGACCAACTAGCGAGGTATCCTGACCGCGATCCGGCGGAGAAACTCGTTGCGGAACATTTTGGCATTGAGCCCAGTGAAATTCTTCTTACGAATGGCACCGACGAAGCCATCCACCTGATTTGTGAAACTTATCTGGAGCCGGGGGACGAGGCGATTGTCGTCGTTCCGACATTTTCGATGTATGAAATTTATGCCGGAGCGACTGGCGCAAAAGTCGTCACGATTCAGGCGGGCGAGGATTTCAGTTTCCCTACCGAAGTCGTGCTGGCGAGGACCAATCAACGCACGCGGCTGATTGCGGTGGCGAATCCCAATAATCCGACGGGGACGCTGGTTTCGCAATTGGAGCTGATTCGTATTGCGCAAGCCGCGCCGCACGCGGCATTTTTGGTAGATGAGGCTTATTTTGAATTTTGCGGCGAAAGTCTGGTTCCGCAGTGGCGAGATGTGCCGAACATGTTTGTTTCGCGGACCTTCTCCAAGGTCTATGGCCTCGCCGGGCTTCGCATCGGCGTGCTGATGGGGAACGCCGCGCAGATGCAATGGGTACGCCGCGTGAGTTCCCCTTACAACCTGAATGAAGCGGCGATTCAATGCCTCGGCGAAGCTCTTGCAGACCAGAACTACATTCGCACGTATGTAGACGAAACCACTGCCGGAAGGACACAGCTCGAAGAAGAGTTGAAATCCGCCGGGGTGCGTTATTGGCCGAGCCGCGCGAACTTCGTCTTGATGCACTTCGGGGAGAAGAATGCGGATTTCATCAAGCTCATGCGCGAGCGTGGAATTCTCGTCCGCGACCGCTCCTCTGACCCCGGATGCGCGGGTTGCGTGCGCATCACCGTAGGCATGAAAGATCAAAATGAATTTCTGTTCGTGGCGCTGCGTGAAGTTTTGGAGCAACTCGGCGGTCGCGCAAAGGCGGCCCAGTGAGAAAAGCGACTCTGCAAAGGGACACGAAAGAAACACAGATCAGCCTGTCGCTGGTCGTGGATGGTCATGGCGAGTACAAAGTCTCGACCGGAATCCGCTTCTTCGACCACATGCTCGAACTTTTCGCGCATCATGGCGGCTTCGATCTAAAGCTCAAGGCGGCCGGTGATCTCGACGTAGACCAGCACCACACAGTCGAAGATGTGGGCATCGCGCTCGGGCAGGCATTCACCAAGGCACTCGGCGACAAAAAGGGCATTCTGCGCGCCGGATATTTCGTGATGCCCATGGATGAGACACTCGCGGTGGCGGCGGTGGATTTTTCCGGCCGCACGGCTGCGGTGATTGAGACCAAAGTTAACGTCCGGCTGGTGGGAGATCTGCAATCGGAGTTGGTGTACGACTTTTTTGAAGGATTCGCGCGCGGCGCCAACGCCAATGTGCACCTGAAAGTTTTATATGGGCGCTCCAATCATCACAAAATCGAAGCCTCGTTCAAGGCCTTTGCGCGCGCGCTCCGCGCGGCGTGTTGGCGCGACAAGCGGATGGCGAAACTGATTCCCAGCACGAAGGGGCTGATTTAAGCATGATTGCAATTGTTGATTATCGTGCAGGGAATTTGGCCTCGGTGAAAAAAGCCTTCGAACATATCGGGCAAAATCCGGTCGTGACGTCCGATCCTGAAGTGGTTGCCCGAGCTGGAAAAATCGTCCTACCTGGCGTTGGGCACTTTGCGGCAACCTCGACGCTGGTGGAGAGCGGCCTGCGGGAGGCAATCTCCCAGCAAATTCAGCGCGGCACGCCGTTCCTTGGCATTTGCGTCGGCATGCAGTGGATGCTCGCCTGCTCCGAAGAAGCTCCGGGGATCAATGGGCTGGGAATCTGGCCGGACCAGTGCGTGCACTTCCCTGCCGGAGTCAAAGCTCCCCATGTCGGCTGGAACCAGCTTGAAATTCACGAAAATACCTCGCGATTGTTGAAAGGCATTGCTTCCGATTCGTTTGTCTATTTCACGCATTCTTATCGCGTGCCGTTGCTGAAAGCAACCGTGGCACAATCAGAATACGGAGGCAAATTCTCCGCGGCGGTCGAACAGGACCATCTATTCGGCGTGCAGTTTCACCCGGAAAAATCCGGCGAGGTCGGGCTCAAATTGCTGCAGAATTTCTGCTCGCTTTAAATATTTCATGCTGACCAAACGCATTATCGCTTGTCTCGACGTTGATGCGGGACGCGTAGTCAAGGGCACGAAGTTTGTAAACCTGCGCGATGCGGGAGATCCTGCCGAGTTGGCGCACGCCCACAGCGAGGCGGGCGCGGATGAGATCGTTTTGCTCGACATCACGGCGACACACGAAAAGCGCGCTACGCTCGTGGATACTGTCCGCCGGACGGCGCGGGAGCTGTTCGTTCCATTCACGGTCGGAGGAGGGGTGCGGACGCTCGACGATGCCGCTGGAATTTTCGACGCGGGTGCAGACAAGATCAGCATCAATTCTGCGGCGATCGCCAATCCATCGCTCATCACGCAAATCGGCAAACGTTTTGGGTCACAGGCTGTGATCGTGGCCATTGACGCGAAGCGCGTGAACGGAGGCTT
>JAICKN010000147.1 GCA_025927855.1 Terriglobales bacterium | reverse complement strand
CGCTTCGGCATCTTTCGCCATGCGCTCCACCTCTTCTTTGCTCAGGCCCGAAGACGACGTAATCGTGATCTTCTGGTCCTTGCCTGTGGCATTGTCTTTCGCCGTCACATTGAGGATGCCATTCGCGTCAATGTCGAACGTTACTTCGATTTGCGGCAATCCGCGGGGCGCCGGAGGAATTCCCGTCAAATGGAATTTGCCCAGCGTACGGTTCTGCGCCGCCATCGGACGCTCGCCTTGCAGCACGTGCACCTCGACCGAAGTCTGATTGTCTGCCGCAGTCGAGAAAGTTTCCGTCTTCTTGGTAGGAATCGTCGTATTGCGCGGGATCATCGGCGTTGCCACGCCGCCCAGCGTTTCAATCGAAAGCGACAATGGAGTCACGTCGAGCAGCAACAGATCTTTCACTTCGCCGCCCAACACGCCACCCTGAATGCCCGCGCCGATCGCGACCACTTCATCAGGATTCACGCCCTTGTGGCCTTCCTTGCCGAACAATTCTTTTACCAAAGTCTGAATGCGGGGCATCCGCGTCTGTCCGCCAACCAACACGACTTCATTGATCTTGCTGGCATCCACGCCTGCATCCTTCATGCACTGTTTGCACGGCCCGACGGAACGCTGAATGATGTCTTCCACCATCGCTTCGAGCTTGGCGCGTGTCAGCTTCTTCACTAAATGCTTTGGCCCGCTGGCATCGGCGGTGATGAAGGGAAGATTGATCTCCGTCTCCATCGTGGTGGAGAGCTCGATCTTGGCGCGCTCCGCCGCATCGCGCAGACGCTGCAATGCCATCTCGTTGCCCTTGCCGCGAAGGTCGAGACCTTCCTCCTTCTTGAACTCGTCAATCAGCCAGTCCACCAGCTTCTGGTCAATGTTGTCGCCGCCAAGGTGCGTATCACCGTTGGTGGCTTTCACCTCGATAACGCCTTCGCCCACTTCCAAAATCGAAATATCGAACGTACCGCCGCCGAAGTCATACACGGCGATGGTTTCGTCCTTGCCCTTGTCCAAGCCATAAGCGAGCGCTGCCGCGGTCGGCTCATTGATGATCCGCTTCACGTCGAGCCCGGCGATCTTGCCGGCATCTTTAGTCGCCTGCCGTTGCGCGTCATTGAAGTACGCCGGAACGGTGATGACCGCTTCGGTGACTTTGTCGCCAAGGTAGTCTTCTGCGGCCTTCTTCAGCTTCTGAAGAATCAGCGCAGAAATTTCCGGCGGTGTATATTCCTTGCCCTGCGCCACAACCGCCACGTGGTCGCCCTGGCGCACAACCTTGTAGGGAACCATCTTCATTTCTTCGTTCACTTCGTCATAGCGGCGTCCCATAAACCGCTTGATCGAATAAACCGTGTTCTCCGGATTAGTAATGGCCTGCCGTTTGGCCACCTGTCCCACCAGCCGCTCGCCGGTTTTTGTAAATCCAACGACCGAAGGGGTCGTCCGACCGCCCTCTTCGTTGGGAATAACTTTTGGCTCACCACCCTCCATTACGGCCACGCAGGAGTTGGTGGTGCCTAGGTCAATTCCGATAATCTTGGCCATAACAGGCTCCTTTTTTATTGTAAGTTCTTATTTATCAATCGAATAATGATTGCATCCAGCTTTATGCTAATACTTGAGTGAGTTGCTGTCAATGTTTGATGCGGGAGGGGTGGGCTGGGATGCGCGGAGTCAAACATAACTTGGGAAGGCTCACCATCGCCCCGGTTCGCTGTTTCCAAAACACTGAACTCCAACTTCTCGCCATCGGATCGCAGCGAAGAATGCCGCTTCGCTTCAGGAGAGGTCTTATGCCTCCCATGGCGCAAAAAGGAATTCAAGGCACATGATTCGCGGTTATTGCTTTCGATGGATATAAATTTCTACCCAATGCCGCAGGCTTGCCGGGCGTTTGGACGCGGGCTGGTTTCCATACCACAACAGTAAGCCCCCCAGGCCGAGAAGAAATAACAGCGCGGCATCGAGTATCCATTGACGTTGAGGTGTGCGAGAGGCAGGAACTTCCTGTGTCTGCAAAGTTTCGCCGGGAACATGGCCTGCTCCGGCGGCGGGCAGCGTAGCTTCCGAACTTGTCGCAGGCATCATCGCGCCCGCGCCGCGATGCGACCACGCGGTGCCTAGGACCACCACCAGATTGGTGGCCAGAAGGACGGCAAACGCCAATCCAGGAAGAAATGACAACTGTTGCCCGGCGGAATTAATGGCCTCGATCGCCAAAACGACCGTGATCAGTCCGCGAGGAAACATCCAGACGATAATTTCGCGGCCTCTTGCGGTGATGCCGCTCCACGCCCAGCGGCTGGCCTGCACCGCGAGCCAGCGGGCCAGAAACAAAGCGCCAATTGTGCCCGCCATCAGCAGCGGATGCTCACGAAAGGTGTGCAGTTCGGCAATGGCGCCGATGAGGACAAAAAAGAACGTCCGCACCAGGAACGCGAGTTCCGAGTGGAACGTAAGTAATGCCTGATGGGAAGCGGTCCCCAGGCCGCCCAGCAAGTCCGGATCGAGACCGGGAAAGTTGGCCAAGGTCATGCCGAACCCAAGCACCGCAATCAGGCCGTTTGCGCCCAGGGATTCCGTTCCGGCGTAAAGCATAAGAACAATAGAGAAGGTGAGGACCTGCCAGAACCTTTGTTCAGAAAGCACCGGCAGCAGCCGCGACCACAGGACTCCGGCGATCACCGAGAACAATATGGAGATGCCGAGCTGCACCGCGATGCCCTGCATGAGACCAGCCGCAATCGGGCCGCCGCTGCTGCGAATGCCGATGAGGAGTCCGACGGTCAATACGGCGAGAACGTCGCCCCATGAGGCTTCCAGCATCAACATCACTCGTACCGGCTCTTCCGCCTCCCCGGCCAATTGCTGCAGGATGGGCAGGACGACCGTGCTGCTGGTGCATCCGAGCACGGCCCCTACAAGAAGACCGGCAGTCGGCGAAAGACCCAGCGCCTTGCAAACGATAAGAGCCACAAGCCCCGTGCTGAACACATAGGCAAGTACGGCCAGCAACAGGCTGCCGCGAAAATGCTGCACGGTTTTGCGGATGTCGAGTTCGAGGCCTCCCTCAAACAGCACGAGGATTAAGGCAAGCGTGCCGAGCAGGCTTGTGGCCCGCGACAATCTTTCAGGATTCACCAGATGCAGCACTGGGCCAACAAGCACTCCCAAGGCCATCAGCAAGACCACATCTGGAATGCGCGTGAGCCGGAAGACGCGGTTAGCGATAAACGCCAGGACCAGCAATCCGCCAATCAAGCCGAGAATGAGGGAGGGTGTCATTCGCTGCGCTTTCGTTGGAACAGTGTACTGTACAACTTACGGGCGCAATTGCAATGAAACTCACCCTTCGCAATTGCCGGATGCGGCACAGGTGGCTTATGCTGAATGGTTCCCATGCGGAGTGTTCTAGCCAGGCTTTTACTGATATTCGTCTTCGCAGGCACGCTTGCGCCAGTGGGCCTGGCCGTTGCCGTGCCTCCCTGCGCATGTTGTACGCACAAGGCGTGTCCGATGCATCATCCGGGCGCGAACGCGCAACCCGGTCTGCGGCAACATAGAGTCAGTCCACGCGCCTGTGCGGGGCATTGTTCCAGTTATCTAATTGTTCCGCAGTGGGCGCAAGCGTCTCTTACCGCACATGGCCAGATCGGTCCGGTATTTTCGCCGGATGCTGCGGTTTTGTATGCCAGCGACGGCAGCAAAGGGTGCAGCAATCCCCACGCAGTTCGCGGTCCTCCGAAGTTCTTCCTTCGCTAATTCTGGCCTTAACTAATTCTGGGCAGCATCACAATAGTTCTGGAGCATTGAGTTTGTTTGCAGCGAACTCAGCCTGGCGTATTGGTTTGGCGTCGACGTTCGCTCCTTCCTGTGGCGAAACGTCTCCCGAATTTCTGAGATGGAATAAGTCCCTCTGTTTTCGACCAAGCTATGGAGGATGCATGCGTTCGCTTCATATTTTCCTTTTGTGCACAATCCTATTGCCGGCGGCCTCCGCCTTCGGCACTATCTTCGGCGTGGTGCAGGGCCTGGTGCACGATCCGCAGCATCGTCCTGTGCAGGGCGCGCAAATTACCTTGAAATCGCAAAATTCAGACTGGAGTAAGACCGCTCAGAGCGACGGATCCGGCGAGTTTCTCTTTGACGCTGTCCCTCTGGGCGACTATGTTGTGACCGTCGTAGCGACGAACTTTGCTACGCAACAACAAAAAGTCACGCTCACTTCGGGCGGCGAAGCGCGGTTGCATTTTGCATTGGAGATAGCCAGCGCAAATGAGACGGTGCAGGTGAATGACACTGCTCCTCAAGTGAATCCCGACTCCTCGACCACTCAGACAGTCGTAAGCCGAAAGCAAATTGACCAGACACCGGGCGCTGACCAGAGCAACAGCCTTGCCATGATTACGGACTACGTTCCCGGGGCATATATGGTGCACGATCAACTCCACGTGCGCGGCGGGCATCAGGTTTCATGGCTGCTCGACGGCGTGCCCGTGCCCAACACCAGCATCGCCTCGAACGTCGGACCGCAATTTGATCCTAAAGACATTGATTATTTGGAAGTCCAGCGTGGAGGTTATTCCGCTGAATATGGAGACCGCACCTATGGCGTGTTCAACGTGGTCACCCGCTCCGGATTCGAGCGTGACCGCCAGGGCGAACTCGTGCTCAACTACGGCAGCTACAACAATACCAACGACCAAATCAGTTTTGGGGACCACACCGAACGCTTCGCCTACTACGGCAGCTTTTCGGGATACCGCACCGATTTAGGGCTGGAAGCTCCCAGCACCCGGGTGGACCACGATCAAGCCGCCGGACTGAGCGGCTTTGGTTCCGTCATCTTCAACAAGAATTCCGCCAACCAGATGCGCCTGATCACCTCCTTGCGTGGCGATCACTACCAGGTACCGGTTGATCCGGATGCGGCTGATATTTTGCGCGACGTTGAAAACGAGCGCGATGATTTTGTGGACTTCTCCTGGCTACATACCTCTTCGAATGGCGTCTTGTTTACGGTTTCGCCTTTTTACCACTTCAATCGCGCACACTATGAGGGAGGGCCGGACGACGTAATCCGCTCGGAGTACGATCGCGGATCGAATTATGTTGGCGGGGTGGCGACAATCGCCATTGCGCGTGGCCGCCACAACTTTCATGCCGGGATACAGAGCTTTGGCGAGCGCGACAATCAGCTTTATTCCGTCGTGGACAATTCTCCGGTACCTACGGAAACGGTGGCTCCGCAACGTACGGTTCCATGGGCAAATATTGAAGCCATTTTTTTGGAGGAGCAATTCAAGGTTACAAGCTGGCTGACGTTCAACGGCGGGTTGCGGCTGACGCATTATGGCGGCCCGGTCAGCGAAAATGCGGCGGACCCAAGGATCGGCGCTGCCGTGCAGGTTCCGCGCCTTCGTTGGGTGGCCCGCGCGTTCTGGGGCCGTTATTACCAGCCGCCGCCGCTGGTCACAGTGACCAGTGCGGCGTTAAATGGCGATCAGTCATTTCTACCGCTGCGCGGCGAACGCGATGAAGAACATGAATTCGGGCTGACGATTCCGGTGCGCGGCTGGACCGTGGATGTTTCCAACTTCCGCACCGGGGTCAAGAATTTCTTTGATCACGATGTGCTGGGAAATTCGAATGTGTTCTTCCCATTGACCATTGACCGCGCCCGCATTCGCGGATGGGAAGCCAGCGCCACCTCGCCTGAGGTCGCCCGCAGGCTGCGCTTCCATCTTGCCTACTCCCACCAATATGTAGAGGGGGCAGGAGCGGTGACCGGAGGGCTTACGGATTTTTCGCCTCCCGACGAGGGATATTTTTTTCTCGACCATGACCAGCGCGACACGCTTTCCACTGGTTTTAACGTGGTTCTGCCGTGGCGTGTTTCGGGCAGTTTTGACGTCAGCTATGGATCCGGCTTCCTGGATGGGGATGGGCCTAATCACTTGCCTTCGCACACGACGTTCGATTTCTCAGCAGGAAAAACATTTCGGGAAAACTGGGACGTTCGGGTGACCGTGCTGAATATTTCCAACAATCAATATTTGCTCGACAACAGCAATACTTTCGGCGGGACGCACTTCGTCAACCCTCGGGAAATTTCCGCCCAGTTAAAATATCGGTTCCGTTATTGATAGGCTGCATCAAGTACAGAAAAGAAGAAACAGCACAGCAACACGTGAATATCGCAATGAGTTCTGAAAAAAGGTGAGGACAAAAATGAAGAATCAAGTTATGCATAAATTGGCAGGTTTGGCGGGAGTGGGACTGATGCTCGGACTGCTATTTACCGCCTGCAATAAGAACAATGCGCCATCCAGTTCTGGGTCTTCAAGCACGGCTTCCAGCACTGATATGTCTGCGAAGCGCTATCCGCTCAAGGGCAAAGTCGTCTCCATTGATGAAAAAGGGCAGATGGTGAACGTGGATGGCGAAGCGATTCCCGGCTTTATGGACGCCATGACGATGCCTTATGTGGTTAAACCGGCGAGCGAACTCGCGCAGCTCCAGCCCGGAGATTCGATTACTGCGGATGTGGTGGTACAGGGCGACAAGAACTGGCTGGAAAATGTGCAGGTGACTGCATCGGAGGCGCCGGTCGCCATGAAGCCGATGAAAGCGATGACGCCCAAACACGCGACGCCCCCGCCCGCTTCATCAAACCCGGCATCCTCGAAGCCATAAGACGGAATCACGGTTTCAGGCGATAATTGGTCTACTTCCGTCTCAATGGAGCGCTCGGCATGAAATATATTTTGCTCATCCTCGCAGTCTGCGGAATTGTCACTTCGTCGCTCGCGTTGCGCGAACATTACCGCGTCGGATTGTCTCCGTGCAGCATTAACGCCCGCTGGGACTGCGGCATCGTCAATAAAAGTCCGTACGCTGTGATGTGGGGCATCCCTGTAGCGGATATCGGGATTGCCGGTTATCTGCTGTTGGGAATTCTGGCGTGGAAGCGTGCTTATCGTCTAATGCTTACCTTAGCCATCGCGGCCCTGGCCTTCTCGCTTTATCTCGCCCACATCGAGGCCACAATTCTCGGCGTCTGGTGCATTTACTGCGTTATTTCGCTTGGGATCATTTCCTTGGTGACGTTGCTTTTGCTCATAACAGTCATTGTGCAAGTGTTTGCGAAATCAACGGTTTCTTAGAGGGTTGGCTCTGGCAAGGTCAACGGATGGGAACTTTTTAGTCAGAGAACGCAGGAGATTCAAGGGGCAAGAAGGGGGAATCGAATTGGGAAGGGCGGCGGGTAATCTTCACCCTTTCATCGGGCTTATATATCGGTTTAGTTATGGGCCTCCTGGGCAGTCGGTGCTCCAATGCGGCTGTAATCCGATTGCGCGCAATATCCAGATATTCCGATAAAATTTCAGCGCCAGCTGTTCTCCGATCGTGTAAAACGGCAGCACATGCTGTACTCCCTACCCCGAGGTATGGGTCAACGACGAGGTCACCCTTGTTCGTAAGCGCCAGCACCAGTCTTTCCACCAATTCGATCGGGAATTGACATGGGTGTTCGGTTTTTTCTACGTGATTGTGCTTAACGTTTGGAATGATCCACACGTCCCCCGGATTTTTGCCCAGCGGATTGCATGTGTACTCTCCTATTCTCGGGCCCTTAAAAGCTTTTTTCCCTGGATATTTTTGAGGTACACGTACTGGATCGAGGTGGAAGGTATATGAATCCGATTTTGTGAACCACAGAATCGTCTCGTGGCGCCCGGAGAATCTCCTGGAACAGTGAAGTCCATGTTCAAAATGCCAAACTATTCTATTCCTAAGTTTCAGTCCCAATTTTTTGCAGATTGGATATATAAGACTATCCAGCGGAAATATTTCTCCATCATCAATATGATTGCCAACCTGCCAACATAAGCTACCCTTAGGATCCAATCCGCGGAACGCTTCGACCAGAGTCTCTTCCTGACCTTCCAGATATTTAGCGAGCGCGATCCTCTTCTCGTACTTTTTCCCAATATTATATGGAGGCGAGGTGACAATCAGGCCGGCTCCGCCATTTGGAATCTGCCGTAACAGCCCGAGGCGATCGCCTAAATGCAACGTGACTTGAGCAGTTTCGCTATATTCCCCAGCAATTACGTGTTTCATGGTTTGATATTCAGGGCACGATGCCGATTAGAACAAGTGGCACCGCAGGAACGCCACGGCCTTGGCGCGCGATGTCATACAATGCTGCCTCGTAATACCCTACGCCCGATGACATTTCTCCTTGAAGGCTTTTCATCGGAAGAATCTCGATACCCACGTCGATTTTATCTCCTACATAAAAAGCCATGTGTTTTACGAAAATGTCATACGATATGAATGAATATTTCCCAAACTGTACTTCAATGGCGACTCGGTTCTTTTGAAAATCGGTCTGGTTGTACGATCTGATAGGTTGTTTGCGCTCAGATTCAATGCGCTTTTTTTGTTCGGCTGCGGGCAGAGTTATGGTTTT
>JAICKN010000211.1 GCA_025927855.1 Terriglobales bacterium | reverse complement strand
GACGACCAGCTTTCGCGCATGCGGCTGGGCGGCCATGACCCAATCAAAGTTCACGCCGCTTATAAAGCGGCCGTGGAGCACAAGGGCCAGCCTACGCTCATTCTTGCCAAGACCATTAAGGGCTACGGACTCGGCGAAGCGGGCGAAGGCAAAAACATTACCCACCAGCAGAAAAAGCTCAATGAAGATGAGCTGCGCATCTTCCGTTCGCGCTTCGGCATACCTATTCCGGATGAAGAATTGCACGATGCGCCGTTCTATCGTCCTGCCGACGACAGTCCGGAAATCCGCTACATGCACGAACGCCGCAAGCAGCTTGGCGGATACATGCCGGAGCGCAAGGTGCGCGCAAAGGCCCTTGCTCCAGTGTCGGAGTCGCATTTCGAGGAATTTTATAAAGGCACCGAAGGCCGTGAGGTTTCAACCACGATGGTTTTCGTGCGCATGCTGGCCAAACTGTTGCGCGATCCTGAAATCGGCAAATTCATTGTTCCCATTATTCCCGATGAAGCGCGTACTTTCGGCATGGAAGCATTGTTCCGGCAGGTAGGAATTTATTCCAGCGTCGGCCAGCTCTACGAGCCGGTAGACATGGACACTTTGCTTTATTACAAAGAAGCCAAGAACGGGCAGATTCTCGAAGAAGGCATCACCGAAGCTGGTTCGATTTCTTCGTTTATCGCCGCCGGTACCGCGTATGCCAATCACGGGATCAATATGATCCCGTTTTTCATTTACTATTCGATGTTTGGGTTCCAGCGTATCGGCGATTTTATTTGGGCTGCCGCTGATATGCGCACCCGCGGCTTTCTGCTGGGCGGAACGGCGGGCCGCACCACGTTGGCCGGCGAAGGATTGCAGCATCAGGACGGTCACAGCCATGTGCTGGCTCTGCCCGTTCCCAACTTGATGGCATACGATCCAGCATTTGCCTATGAAATCGCCATCATTATTCAAGACGGAATCAAGCGTATGTATGTGGATGGCGAGTCTATCTTCTACTACCTGACCGTCATGAATGAACCGCTGCCCATGCCCGCGATGCCGGAAGGAAAAGATGTACGCGAGGGCATTCTGAAAGGCCTATACCGTTTCAATACTTCCGGAAAGAAAGATGCAAAGCTTCGGGCACAACTCTTCGGCAGCGGCACCATCATGTTTGAAGTGCTCAAGGCGCAGAAAATTCTGGAAGAAAAATATGGCGTAGCTGCGGATGTGTGGAGCGTGACCAGCTACAAGCAGCTTTACCGGGATGGCAATGACTGTGAACGCTGGAACATGCTGCACCCGGGAGAACCGCCGAAGACGCCTTACGTTACGCAGAAACTGAAAGACACGCAAGGCGTGCTGGTGGCAGCTTCGGATTATATGAAGGTGTTGCCTGAATCCATTGCGCAATGGCTGCCGCGGCCACTGGTTTCGCTCGGAACAGACGGTTTTGGACGCAGCGAAGGGCGCGCATCATTGCGCGACTTCTTCGAAGTGGATGCCAAGCACATTGTGCTGGCCACGCTGCATGCGTTGGCCCGCGACAAGCAAATCGAAATCAAGGTTGTGCAGCACGCGGTGAAAGATCTTGGAATCAACCCGGAAAAGCCGAACCCGGCCATCAGCTAAGGGAGAACGAGCTACGTGACTGAATTTAAATTACCGGAACTCGGCGAAAATGTGCACCAGGGAGACCTGGTGCGGCTGATGATTTCGCCCGGCGCAAACATCAGCGAAGGCCAACCCGTGATGGAACTCGAAACCGACAAAGCTGTTGTCGAAGTTCCTTCCTCGGTAAGCGGCGTGGTTAAGGACGTTCGCGTGAAGCAGGGCGAAAAGGTCAAAGTTGGGCAGGTCATCTTCACCGTGGAAAATGGCGCGGGCGCGAAGGCCAAACCTGCGGCGGAACCAGCGCAGGAGAAGGCACCTGCATCGCCCGCGCCTGTGAAGGCTGAAACGCCTAAGCCGCAACCTGCGCCCGCTCCTGTTTCTGCTCCATCCGCGTCGCCCTCGTCTTCAACAGCCGCCACGGAATTTAAGCTTCCCGAACTTGGCGAGAATGTCCATCAGGGAGATTTGGTCCGTCTGATGGTTTCGCCCGGCACTCGCGTTTCTGAAGGTCAGCCGGTAATGGAACTGGAAACCGACAAGGCGGTAGTCGAAGTTCCGTGTTCCGTAAATGGCGTAGTAAAAGAAGTCAAAGTTAAGCAAGGCGAGAAAGTCAAAGTCGGGCAGGTCATTTTCACATTGGAAGCTGGTGGGTCGTCGCACGCCACCTCCGCCAAAACCGCGCCCGCTCCTCACACTTACGATGATCATGCGCGCGCTACCTTTCAGGCTGCAATCGTTGCGGAGGGCAAAACGGAAGAAGAGGCACTGCCGCCCGATCAGCCGCAGCCTGCTCCAGCTACGTTTGGAATGCCGGCTCATCTGGAAAAAACGGCTGGGGCCGAACATCGCGATCCCGTTCCCGCCGCGCCCAGTACCCGCCGCCTGGCGCGCGAGCTTGGAGTAGACATCTACGCAGTCCAGGGAACCGGCCCGGCCGGACGCATCAGCGAAGATGACGTTAAGGCCTACGCCAAGTCCCTGCTCTCTGCTGCGGCCGCAGGAGGAACCCGGGCTACGCACGCCGCCGAACCCGCGCTGCCTGACTTCGCCAAGTGGGGCAAGATCGAGCGGGTTTCCATGCGTGGCATACGCCGCAAGACCGCCGAGCACCTGTGGGAAGCGTGGAGCACGATTCCGCATGTTACTCAAAATGACAAGGCGGATATCACCGAACTCGAACAGTTGCGCGCGAAATTTGCTCCCAAGGCAGAGCAGGCCGGCGGCAAGATGACGGTGACGGCAATTGCCCTCAAAGTGTGTGCTTCTGCTCTGAAGATTTTCCCGCAGTTCAATGCCAGCATTGACTTGGGGAAAGAAGAGATTATCTACAAACAATACATCCATATCGGCGTCGCGGTTGACACGGATCGCGGTCTGCTGGTTCCGGTGATTCGCGATGTGGACAAGAAAAATATCGTGGAACTCGCGGCCGAGCTCACGCAAATTTCGAAAAAAGCCAAGGAAAAGAAGCTGACCGCCTCCGACATGGAAGGCGGAACGTTCACCATCACCAACCTTGGCGGAATCGGCGGCACTGGTTTTACGCCGATTGTGAATCATCCAGAGGTCGCGATTCTTGGCCTCTCGCGCTCCAGCATGGAACCTGTTTGGATGGATGGAAAGTTTGAGCCGCGGCTGGTGTTGCCGCTATCGCTTTCTTATGACCATCGCATGATTGACGGCGCTGATGCGGCGCGATTTCTGCGCTGGGTGGCTGAGGCGTTCGAGCAGCCTTTCCTGTTATCGGTGCAAGGATGATTGAATCTAAGACTCCAAGCAGCAGTAAAGAACAAGATCTGCTCCGTTTCATTTACGACGCATTTAACCGGCGTGACATCGAGCCGATCCTTGCAAGAATGCATTCTAATGTCGAATGGCCGAATGGAATGGAAGGCGGTTGGGTGCATGGGCGCGAAGAGGTTCGCGCCTATTGGTTAAGACAATGGAAAGTTCTCGACCCGCATGTTGTGCCAATTCGATTTGAAAATAATGACCAAGGTCGGGTCGTCGCACATGTTAAGCAGCTCGTGCGTGACCTGGAAGGCGCGATCATTCTCGATCGCATGGTGCGGCACATTTACACAATTAAAGACGGCTTCATCAGCCGTATGGACATTCAAGAGGTAAAAAACAATCCTAGTGCATAATTCCGACAAGATGACTAACCAATCGAATTTGAATATCGCAGTTGTCGGCGGTGGACCAGGTGGTTATGCCGCCGCATTTCTTGCTGCCGACCTTGGCATGAAGGTCACGTTGATTGATCCCGAAGCGAACCCGGGGGGTGTTTGCCTCTATCGCGGATGTATTCCATCGAAGGCGCTGCTGCATGTGGCCAAGCTGATAGATGAATCACGCCACGCAAAGAGTTGGGGCATTGAATTTGGCGAGCCGAAGATTGACGTTGCTCGCCTGCGCGGCTTCAAAGAAAACGTCGTTAAAAAGCTGACCGGCGGCCTGGGGCAGCTCTCCAAGCAGCGCAAAGTTGAATACATTCAGGGACGGGCGTCGTTCGAGAATTCAAACACACTAAAGATCGCCCGCGCCAATGGCGGCGATGAGTCCCGCTCATTCGACCGCATCATTCTTGCCACCGGGTCTCGGCCGGCAGTAATTCCCAGCTTAAAGCTCGATACCCCGCGCATGCTCGACTCGACCAGTGCGCTCGACCTTGCCGACGTGCCCAAAACTTTGCTGGTAATTGGCGGCGGCTACATTGGCCTGGAGCTCGGCACAGTTTATGCCGCGCTCGGCTCCAAAGTTTCCGTGGTGGAAATGCTGCCCGGACTTCTTCCCGGCGCCGACCGCGACCTGGTTGCTCCTCTGCACAAGCGCATGGAAAAGATTTTCGAATCCATCATGGTCAATACCAGCGTTGCCGCGGTGAAAGATGAAAAGACCGGCATTCGCGTGACTTTTGAAGGGGCCGACGTTAAGGAACGCGAAAAAGTTTTTGATAAAGTCCTGGTTTCTGTAGGCCGCAAGCCAAATTCAGAAATTGCCGGATTGAATAAGACGCGGGTCAAAGTCGGCCAGCGCGGATTCATCCAGGTCAACAAGCAATTGCAAACGGACGATCCAGCGATTTACGCGATCGGCGATGTTGTTGGCGAGCCAATGCTTGCCCACAAAGCTTCGCATGAAGGCCGCACAGCCGTGGAAGCGATCGCCGGGCACAAAGTGGCCTTCGAACCGAATGCAATTCCGGCCGTGGTCTTCACCGATCCGGAAATTGCCTGGGCCGGACTCACCGAAGCGCAGGCTCAAAAAGACGGCCGCGAGATCGCCGTCGCCAAATTTCCCTGGGCAGCATCCGGCCGCGCTATGACTCTCGACCGCACCGAGGGTCTGACCAAGCTGATTCTCGATCCAAAAACCGAGCGCATTTTGGGAGTTGGAATGGTCGGGGTCGGCGCGGGAGACATGATCGCCGAGGGCACGCTGGCAATTGAAATGGCAGCAACGGCAACAGACCTGGCGCTGACCATTCATCCGCACCCGACCTTGTCCGAAACCGTCATGCAGGCCGCCGAGGTATTCTTCGGCACCAGTACGGACTTATACCGGCCCAAGCGGTAGAGCGGCTTTTAGGTAGCAGTTTGCCGCTGACTACGGTTTCGCAAAGTACAACCATGCAAAAATCAGTCCCAGCGCCACGATGCCGAACGTCAGCAGAAAATTGAACCGCACAGGCCCCGCAGTTCCAGATGCTCTCCGTCCCAAGGGAGCCAGGGAAGAAGTCGAGCCAAAATCACGGCGGCTACAAACGTGATCGCGACTACCTTTCGACTAATCCCGGCTATCATTTTGCTCCTGTTCTCTTAAGGGGTTAGAACATTGAGTCATCCTGGGCCTCGAACGCTCCCTTCGCTCGCAAATTCAGGACTACAGATTCCTGAATAATTCTTCGCGCGGATCTTCCGGGTTCAGCTTGGCCAATTCGCGCAGCAATTCTTTCGTCTTCTCGTCGCGCGGCATGGGAACGGTAATCTTCACTTCCACAATCTCGTCT
>JAICKN010000229.1 GCA_025927855.1 Terriglobales bacterium | reverse complement strand
GGAGTCCCTTTTGACCGGATTAAATCACCTCGACCAATTTGCCTGGATCAGTTCCTTCAGCGCCGGCGGTCTTCCGGAGGATCTTAGCGCGGATTTCCAGTATTTGAATACAAATGATAATTCGCGCATACGACTTTTGTGGATTGCCTGCGGAACCGAAGATCCTCTCCTCAAGGATAACCGCAACCTTAAGCAATGGTTAACGTCGCAACAAATACGCTACGTCAGCATTGAAACACCCGGCATGCACAACTGGATGGTCTGGCGGGACAATTTGGCGAACTTCGCGCCGCTCTTATTCCGATAAAGTCATTCCTGTTTTTGCGAAACGGTAATGTTGTCTCTGTGCCCTAAAAATCAAAAGCCTGAGTTGTCATCCCGAGCAGTCGAGAGACCTGCCTTGAGCGAAGCCGAAGGACATCCGGGCGCACAGATTCGCAAGCTTGTCCTGGGCGGGGTCGAAGAGGTGCGCGAAAGGCGGCTCATCCTTATCGAAACTGAGAACATGACCCTGAAATCCGCCACATTCCGCACCACGTGTATTGAATGTACAATCAAGGTTCCGGAAATGAATCTATTCCGGGCCTTGTTCACTCTATTTATTAACAAATCATGAACTCTCTACCATTGCCTCTCGCGGCGTTTTTCGCCGGACTTGCGTCCTTCCTGTCTCCCTGTGTCTTGCCCCTCGTCCCCGGCTATGTTTCGCTGATCTCCGGCGCTGGCGTCGAAGAGTTGAAGTCGCAGGAATCCGCCCTCCTGCGCAAGGTGATGATCAATTCCATCGCCTTCATTCTCGGCTTCAGCATTGTATTTATTGCGCTGGGCGCGATTTCCACCGAAGTGGGCCAGGTGCTGGCGCAGTACAAATCACTGCTGGCACAAGTGGCCGGGGTAATTATTATTCTGTTTGGCCTCCACCTCACGGGTATCTTCAAAATTAAAGCGCTCTATACCGATGCGAGACTGCACCAAGTAAAAGGCGGCAGCACCCCGCTCGGGGCATTCATTATCGGTTTCGCTTTTGCCTTCGGCTGGACCCCGTGCGTTGGCCCCATTCTTGCCGTCATCCTCGGCTTCGCTTCCGTGCAGGATTCTGTCCTCAAGGGCATTCTCCTGCTGGCTGTTTATTCTTTGGGATTGGCCGTGCCATTCCTGCTTACCTCGTTGGGAATCGGGCGCTTTTTAAAGTTCTATGGCCGTTTCCGTGCCCACATGCATGCCCTCGAAATTGGCAGCGGAGTCTTGTTAATTCTGCTCGGCATTCTTCTGGTGATTGGCCGATTCACCATCATCTCGCAGCACCTTGCGTTCCTGAACCGCTTTGCGCTGTAGTGGTTGAAGAAGGACTTGTTACTCAAGAGGCTGCGCGTACTCCGCTCTTCCGCTATACTAGAGGCAAATGCCAACCATTCTGAAAGACATCGCCGCAATCGCCAAGGGCATGAGTATCACCTTCATGGAAATGTTCCAGCCCACGGTGGTGGAAAATTATCCCGACGGCCCGGGGCCGCTTCGCGGGGCCAAGTTTCAGGAGCGCTATCGCGGCGTGCACGTCCTTCAGCGCGATGAGAATGGACTGGAAAAATGCGTCGCCTGTTTCTTATGTGCTGCCGCCTGTCCTTCCAATTGCATTTACATTGAGGCCGCGGAGAATACCGAAGAAAACCGCGTAAGCGGCGCTGAACGTTACGCCAAGGTCTACAACATTGATTACAACCGCTGCATCTTCTGCGGATATTGCGTCGAGGCCTGCCCCACCGACGCCATTACCCACGGCCATGGATTTGAGTTAGCGACGTTCAATGCCAGCAGCCTGGTGTACCGCAAGGAGCAGATGCTCGCCCCAATCCCCGCGCACATCGGCGCAAACGCCGTATTCAATCAGGCGGAAGTTCTGGGTGGCGCTCCGGCGCAGGTTGCCCCCGGCGAATAAAACAAATAGATTTTCTGGAAAGAATGCCTGCCCAACTGCAGGCATTCGTTTTTGTGATTTCCAATCAGCGCGGGGCGGAAAACGTAATGGTGTTCTATTGGTGCAGTGTTAGAACGGGACGAAAATTTATTTCCCGGCATCAACTGTTTAATTCATGTCATCCCGACGCGTGAGCGCGGCGAGCAACAGAGGGACCTTACGAAATCCGGCTCCGCCGATGCGGCACGCGAGACCGGCAATAGATTAATGTGCCTGCGACGCCCCCATCTGCGCAACCAGCCTATCCACTGCGGCAACGTCATAGTGATCGGCTAAATCGGCGTGGCCTGCCAGCGTTTCCCGCTCCGCTCCATTCACCAGAATTTTTACTTGCAGAATGCCGGGAATGTTCGCGGAGAGCGTTTTGATCAGAGATAGAACCGTCAGCTCTTCCACCAGAATGCCCGACTGGTGAGAATCGGCAAATGCCTGGTTCAAATCTATGACCACCAGTCCTGGGTCCACCAGATACACATCGCGCACCTCGGAGCCTGCGCCCAGCGAATGCGTAGAATCCTTCCCGAGATATTGAATCATTAATGCCCGCAGCAATTCCTCAGCGCGCTGCTGGCGGCCCTCGGGGAGCGCGATCCTGATTTCCAATGGACGGATGGAATCGGTAGCGTCATCCGCTAAATATAAGGTCACAGGCTCAGTCGGCCCGGCTGCGGGCGGCGCCACCGGGCGCGCATCGGCGGCTGAATATTCCGTTTGGGTCGCTCGTCCGCGCATGTGCCAGACAAACAAACCCATGCATAAGGCCGCCACCGCCAGTACCGCTGCCGAGATTGCCAACTGGCGGGAGATCACGGAGTTCCTTGTGGCGCATGGCCGCGCATCTCTGCAATGCCCACAGCGAGACTGCTGGCAACGAGTTCCTGATACGTCGGATAAGCCAGATCGGCTGTAACCCCCGAAGTGGAGGGCGCGACTTCCACCGCAACTCCGGGAACGACCAAATTGTTAAGCGGCCGCAATGGCGCGGACAACTCGCGCACGGAAATGTGACTTTGCTGCAGGGCCGAGGTCAGCGAGTTTTCCAAACTCTGGCTCGCCGGAAGGAATGCAGCTTGCGCCGTGCTCCAGCTCGTAAATGGGCCATGATTATTTTGGAGCGGCGGCAACAACGACGTGTACAGGTTCACCCCGCTTCCCGCGCTGGAAGCGTGAATGCAAATGTACATCGCAGGATGGATGTGGTTCGTCATGACCGCGCGCTGGTCAAACGTCAGCGTAGCGTCTCCATCTCGTAGCATGAACGAAGTAATTCCACGTTCCTGCAACTCTTGCCGCAACCGCCGAGCAATGGCCAAAGTCACATCTTTCTCGCCAAGCTGATCAGAGAGCGCCGCCCCGCGTTCCTGCCCGCCGTGAGCAGCATCAATCACCACAAAATAGGATTGCGCTCCCGTGAGAACAGCAGCAGGTTCGGTTCCCGCATTCAATGGCGGAGAACCCGGAGCGGCAGAATTCAGCTTCTGGGCTGCCTGGGTTTGCATCTGCATTGCAGCCTGCGCCGAAGGCTCGACAGTAATTGTGCGCCCGTTGTTGCTGAAAGAGGCAAACAGAGGCACCTCTCCCGCAATCGTCAACGCGGCGGTGCCATTTGTCTCACTGTAGCTCGCCGACGTGATGTCCTTATTGCCAAAAGTCAGGACTGCTGTCCCCGGGGCCACCACCGCCTCATGCGTGAACTTTAAAAGCAGTTTCCCGGGTTCCGTCGAGACCTGCGGATTTACCGGGGAAGTGAATTGCATGACGAGCGTTGGCGGATTGTTTCTTACGATCTGCGCGGTGAAGTGAACCGCAACGCTCCCGATAATTAATCTTCGGGAACTCGGGCTCCAGCTTATCTGCCGGTTAAAAAAATGCGGCAATAAGGCAGCGAGTGAATTCAGAGAAACGGCGCCGCGCCCATTCTGCAACGCAAACGGCGCATCCAGGCGGACGCTTTGCCCGGCCACAACCGCGGTCGCGCTGTTCTGAACAAAAACCGCCTGCACATTGTTGAAGCGCAAATTCCACTGCTTGCCTTTGACCGTCGCATTCACCGTGCCGAGCGGCTCCAGCAATTCGAGCAGGCCAACATAATCTCTTCCGTGGTATTCGGCGACGGGAAGGGAATAATTGGCGACGGTAGTGTAAATCGTCAACTGTTTTGGTGGGACCGATGGGCCGGCGGCAAACGATTCGAATACGGTGAATCCAGCCATGCCGATGACTACGAGGGAAGCCGCAAATATAAAGTCGTAATAGCGTGAGTTACTCCAGCGCATAGATCGTCAGGCCGCTGAGCAGTTTTGGGTAGAAGTCAGTGGATTTTTGCGGAAGGACCTCTCCGGCAAAGGCAATATCGCGCACCTGCTCCATGCGCGCGGGATTCATCAGGAACGCTATGTTGGCCGCGCCCTCCCGGACTTGTTTGATGGCCTCTTCCGCATCGCGCACGTAGCGGATGTTCTGCTGGTTGCGAATGGATTCCGCGGAAAGCTGCAGCGCGCCTTCGAGTAAACATTTGTGCAACTGGACGACATCGAGGGAACATTGGCGCGGCGAGAGACCTGCGAATGCCCGGTTCTCATCGGCGCTCATAAATTTAGGCTGATGGAGGAGTGCGGCGCGGTCTTTGGTCACAGCCAACAGAACTGTTCCAGATTTTCCCGCATCGTAAAGAACCGCCATGGCATGGTTTGCGTCGCTAACTTCCACCGGCTGCACAGAAAAATATTGAGACGCAGCTTGCGCAAACGCTTCCATGGAAGAAAAAGAAGAACTATCAAGTCCGTGCACAACCCGGTGAGTCGGCAGTACCAGCAATCCCGGGCTGTCCATGTTCACGAACGTCATCATCGCGAACTCGTAGGGCGCGAGCTCATTTTCCACGGCCTTCCGCGCGCCTGCCTCTGAGCGCCATTCATTGCGGTAGTTCAGCGCGGTCTCATAGCGGTGGTGCCCGTCCGCAATAATGAGTTTTTTGTCGCGCATTTTTTCCTGAACGGAACTCACCAAAGCCGGATCGGAAATCTTCCACAGCGAATGTTCCACGCCATATTCGTCGTGTAAGCTCGCATCGGGCGGTTTGCTGCCCGCGAGCG
>JAICKN010000307.1 GCA_025927855.1 Terriglobales bacterium | reverse complement strand
TTGATGGTGGAAATTGCCGTCCTCGAGGCCACCAAGCCCAAATCTCCGAAGCTCGGCGGATTGAAGAAACTGCTCCGCCGCGTGGAAGAGCTGCATGAATTCAATCCCATGCTCGGCCATCGTGGCTGCCGCCTTGGCATCACGTATCCGGAAATCACGGAGATGCAGGCCCGCGCCATTTTCGAGGCGGCCCTTGCCGTGGCAAAGGACGGCGGAAAAGTTTCGCCCGAAGTTATGGTGCCACTCACTGCGACCGTGAAAGAAATGGCCAATCAGGCGGCCATCATCCGCCGCGTGGCGGAAGAGGTCTTCAAAGAAAAAGAAAAGAAGATTGAGTACAAAGTGGGAACGATGATCGAGTTACCGCGCGCGGCGCTGGTAGCCAACGAAATCGCCACCGAAGCGGAATTCTTCTCCTTTGGCACGAACGACCTTACGCAGACCACGTTCGGCTTCTCGCGCGATGACATAAACAAGGTGCTGCCTACGTATCTCGCGGAAGGCATTCTGAAGCAGGATCCATTTGCAGTGCTGGACCGCGAAGGCGTCGGCCAACTGGTAAAGATGGCCACGGAGCGCGGCCGATCAACGAGGCCGAATCTGAAGGTTGGCATCTGCGGCGAACACGGCGGCGAACCGTCATCAGTTGAGTTCTGCCATCAGATCGGCCTGAACTATGTCTCTTGTTCACCCTTCCGTGTGCTCACGGCCCGCTTAGCAGCAGCGCAGGCCGCAGCAGTGGATAAGTTGGGAGTCGAAGCGGGGAGAACGAAGTAAGACTTTGACCACAGAGGACGCAGAGACCGAGGAGAAAGAATTTCTTTGAGCGAGCTCTGCGTTCTCTGTGATTTGCTTTTACTGCACCTTCTGCAATCTTGCGATCAGCTTCTGCGCCAGATTTTCTTCCGATTCCGACCACAATAACCGCGCGCTGGCCCCGGAATTCTGTTCGATCTTCGCGCTGAACTCCACCAGCTTCTGTACATTCGAGCGAATCTTACCTTCCGCATCCGCAGTCAACTTCGTTTGCTCCTGCAAAAATGGCGCGTCGCTGCCGAAATCAATTTCCACGTGGCCCTCTTGCTCATAGGAACCGTCGTCAAACTCCGGCCCACGCGCAATAAACTTCACCGCAGAGGGCCGCAAAGTCCATTCTTCGCTTTCGCCGCTTTCCGAAGGCATCCACAAATCCCATGCGGCCTCAAATACGTAGGCGTAGTCGTCGTGCAGTTGCTCGGCGGCCAATTGCACCGCCTCCTCAGGAGACACCACCGGATGGAAACGCTGCTCCAGGATTGTCGCCTCATTCCACGAAACCGGATGCAGGGACATGTATGTAATTCCCTGCCGCTGCGCCGAAAAAGGAAAGTTCCGCATCCCCGAAAGGCAGGCTTTGATCACATCCGCCAAATCGGGATCGCGTAGCCACAAGCTGAGATGAAGGGAGTCCGGCATATTTGGAACGAATTACTCTTTGTCAATTGTACGGCGAAACGGGGATCGATTTGATGAGATGAATTCTGAAATGATTCAGAGGAGAATCTGCGCGATTGGCCCCTAATTGCAGGCCTGGCGCAACGCCGGTTCAAATTGATCCAGTTGGGCATCTTTTTGCGTAGCAAATCTCCCGCCCATAGTTTTGCCGTAAAGCGGAGCGCCCGGACAATAATACAGGGCGGTGTGAATATCGAGCCAGACCTGTGTGTTCGGATTTCCGCTGGAGGCGTAATCTGGCGTCTGCGGCGCGACCGCGATTCCGGTTTCCACCAGGAGTTTTTGCAGCCAGGTCAGTCGAGGCTGCGCAGAAATATTTGCCGCGCCATCGCCTTGGTCAGCGGAAGACTTTGTGCCCCAGCCGGAGACGGCAATCAAAAGCAGTACCGCCGCAATGACTAAGTAAAGGTTGGCTCGATATGCGGCAAACCACTCCTGCTTGGCAGGCTTGCTCTTTATGGTTTCCAGCCATGAGCGCGCCCGCGCCGCTGAAGTCCATGGCGCAAGGACCATGGAATTTTTGCCGCCGGGTTTCTCTGAACTTTCAGTTTTCCCGGTTGCGATTGAATCCGGCTCAGCCTCAATTTCTCTGGAATGCAATGCGGGCCTGCGCTCGTTTGGCAGCCCCGTGAGAATGCCTTCCAGATCTTCCTGAAGAGCTTCTTTTCCCGGCTTTTCGCTCTCAGTCTGTTCGGGAAGCTCGTCGCTTTCCGGCGAGGCAACTTCCTGCGGCGCAGCGGCAAAGCTATGCGCGACACTGGGTAAATCAGAAGGAAATTCATCGAGCGCGCGATGGCTCTTGAATGAAGGCGCCCATGACGTTTGCGGATCCAATTTGAATGCGGACGCTAGGGCGTCCGTAGAAAATTCCTCATTCGTTTCCGCAAGCCTTCCACCGGCAGATTTCGGGTGATGCGCCTGCTGCATATACCAAAGTGACGCCCATTTCCCTTGTAGGTCCGTCTCTTTGCGGCGCGTCATTCCGCAAGCGCCGCAGAAAGCCTCGTTGTCCACAAACTGATGCCCGCAACCCCGGCACACTTCCCTGTCGCCAGATTGCGCGCCAGCGGTCTCCGCGGAGTCCGTCTCCGTGCCGCCGGTTGTGGCATCCTCTCGTTCCGGTGTCAGCGTCCGGACACTCGCGGCAGGAAACGGAACTAC
>JAICKN010000040.1 GCA_025927855.1 Terriglobales bacterium | reverse complement strand
CCCACCAGTGGGGGCGTCACGGCTTCGACGGAGATGCTTGCGGCCAAGAGGCATGCCGGGGTGCACACACCCGTAATCGTGGGCAAAATGATAATTGCCAATCAACAAATGGCATACGCAGCCTAATTAATTAGGCTACCGCTTTCCACCGCTTCGCCCTTGGGCGGTGCGCGAGCGTCACACAGAGGGCTGCTCTTCTCTTCTACGTCTGGGGAGAGAGGCTAAGCTTTCAGGCTAGCGGCACCCGTTTCTTGTCCGTTCTGAGCGGAGGCCGCGAACGTCCTGGGGGAACCGCCGCAAGGCGGCAAACGCCCGGGGCATGAACGTGAATAAGCATGTAGTCTCTTGACCAGTAACCTTTTCGGACGCGGGTTCGACTCCCGCCGCCTCCACCAAACTTCGCTTACCATCGGGAATATAATCGGCAATATGACTCAGGAAGCCAACGAACTTCTGCAAAGAGCACTGACCTTGGCTGATTCGGACCGCGCGGAACTGGCGGGGAATTTGATTGCCAGCCTGGATACATTCGTTGACGAAGGTATGGAAGCAGCCTGGCAACAGGAGGCTGTGCGTCGCCTTCAGGAAGTTCAGTCCGGAAAAATAAAGCCCATCTCGTGGGATGAAGTCCAGCAAAAAGGACGAACGCTCCTGCATGGCAAATAAGCCGCTTCGATTTCATCCTGAAGCGGAACAGGAATATCGGACATCTCTGCGCTGGTATCGTGACCGCAGCTTGACCGCCGCGCTTAACTTTGAACAGGTATTTGGCCGGGCAATATCAGCGATCCAAAACGCTCCGCTACGCTGGCCCATTTACTTCGACAATTTCAGAAATACACGCTCCATCAATTTCCATTCAGCATTTTGTATCAAGAATTTTCCGCAGAAGTTGTGGTGCCAGCTGCCTAGGATGCTTTTCGTTTCGGCTTCCTCTCAGTCTTGTCCGTTACTTTCTTACCGACATTTTCGCCCACTGGAGTTGAATCTGCCGGGGAGGTGACTTCAGTTCCGGGCTCGGGCATATAGGGTTCGGTGTTTAATTGCTCGCCTTCCGCCTCCACAACGTCGGATTGCACGACGTGCAATCCATTCGATTTATTCCATGGGCCGGCGAGGTCACTTTCGCCTTCGTTGCTCTCGCCGGTGGATGCATTGAAATATTGATCCACCAAACCGGGCGTGGGCTCGATAATTCCAATAGAGAACGGCGGTTTGTCCATGCTTTCAAGCGCGGCGCTAAAAGCGCGCATATGGGTAATTTCACGCGTCATGAGAAACTGCAAAGCTTCCTTTGTTCCGGCATCGCCGGTAAAAGCAATGAGGCGCTCATAAACGATTTTGGCGCGCGCTTCCGCGGCAATATTGCTGCGAAGATCTACAGCAAGATCGCCGGTGATCTTTAAGTAGTCGGCGGTCCATGCATCGCCCATGGAATTCACGAGGCTGACGCCGCCCCCGCCCGCGATCGCGACGAGAGGATCGGCTTCGGCGGCCCCCCGTTCGGACTTCATTGGCTTGAGGTGCATCCGGATCAGCGCACCAACGATCTCCAGATGGCTCAATTCTTCTGTTCCAATATCCATGAGCAAGTCTTTGCGGGCGGTGTCCTCACAATTGAAGCCCTGGATCGAGTATTGCATTGCGGCGGCCAATTCGCCGTTTGCTCCACCGAACTGCTCCAACAACATGTTGCCGAACTGCGGGTCGGGTTCTCCGACGTTCACCGTATACATGAGCTTTTTTACGTGGTGGTACATCCCTGGTCTCCTTTGTTTGGTCCCGGTATAGGCGGGGGTTGAACCGCAAGGAGCACTTAATCTCCTTCGGGTAGTTGGTCATTAATGCCGCGATTATCGCTTAGCACTCATGCAGCCTGCTGAATATCCCCTTGGTACCTGTCGCTTGCATCTGATCCGTGTTGTTTGACCATTTTGTTGTAGATCCCCATGATCAGAAACGGTGCGGCCCATTGCCCGACGAAAAGCGCAAGTTCGTTACGACGCGTCAGCTTGAATACGGCCGACAAGGCCATGGATCCAATTGCTAATCCTAAATATGTTGTGGATGGGACTCGAGAGGTGCGGTTTTCGATTGATCGTGTGAACTTATCTTCTGTCTGGCGGCCTTCGCGTGGTTCCATGAGATTTCTCCTGAAAGTTCCTATAACGTGATTTCGAACGTGTAATGCCAGAACTACAGGGATCTGACTGCTTTCTCAATCAGGATGGTTGTGTAGCTTTCCAATTGCAGCGATGTAGCGTTCTGAGGCGGTCATCAGGGCAGCGTGAACCGCATGCCTGCTCTGGATAGAATTGCAGGCTGCCGGGTTCCGGTGGATGTGAAATGACGGCCTGGTGCCCAGGGTGCGTCCTGATATTGGACGTAATCTGAGGGAAAAATCTTCAGGCTGCTACCCATCTTGTTTCTCTTACGAGAAAAGCAAGTGAAGTGAGAAGTTTCTGAACGTCCATCATTCCCACGTTTGCCAAAGGCAGGCAAACATGGGGCACCCGGCACCGGCCTCCACCTAAGAATTTGAGAGTTGAAGATGAACCAACGTGGATATAACTTTCGCTGCACTTGCCGACCCCACGCAATCCTGGGATGCTCTGATTTTGCGATCCGCTAAGCAAGCCGGGTGCAGTGTTCTGTTAACCGAGAACCTTCAGGACACGCGGGAAGTTGATGGCATGCGCATCGTGAATCCCTTCGCGTCCTTAGGCCGAGTGCCATGTACCGGTGCTGATCAGTGAAGTTGCATAAAAGCAGCGGCGGCGTTGCGGACACGTTCTGCGATTTCTCGCGGCTTTGGCCGCACAGCGACGCCGAGCAAGAGGCTGAGCAGCAAATCGCGCCAGAGTAATCCGGCAAACTGCTCGGCAAGTTCGGCAGGGCGACCGGAGATGAGTTTGTGCTCCGCAGCCTGGGCCATGATCTTACGCAAGGCTGCGCGACTGGCTTCTCGGCCAATAGAGTCGAGCGCCCGCGCCACTTCGGGGGCCTGTACCGCTTCGGCGATTGCCAGTCGGAATACCGCAATGACTGCCGGATCACTGATTTCGTGGACCAGCTTCGTCCCAAAAGAAATCAGGATCTGCTCCAAAGTCTTGCGATCATGCGGCAGCGGCAGGTCAGCGGGTACGTCCAGCCGCTTGGCACGCTCGCTAATGCAGGCGATCAGCATTTCTTGCTTATTGCCGACCAGCGCATAAAGCTCGCGCTTTGAGACGCGAGCGCGCGTCGCGATTTCAAGCGTACTGGTCATCGCGTAGCCGTTTTTCATAAATGCCGCAAAGGCGGCCTCAAGAATGCGGTCCCGCGCCCCGGGTTCTCCTCCGCTCTCCAGAGAGCCTTTTGACGTGCGCGCCACAGACATAATTTTCCTCCTTGACTCCTCGGGTACCGAATAGTACCATTCTCCTTATAAATGGTACCGCATGGTACCACCAAGAAAGGAACCCGATGAAATTTATGATCCCCTTATTTATGGCACTGCTTCCGGCCGCGTTGGTAGCGCAATCACAGTCCAGGCCCGACTCAAACATTCCGCGTGGGGCCATACCAACAACCACGGAAGTTCTCGTCATTCTGACGCCAAGACAGGGCGTGACGCCGCAACAGATTATGAACGTCATCCCGGAAGAGATACAAGCGACTGTAAAGCTCTACCTCAATGGAAAAATCCGCCAGTGGTATTCACGCGGCGACGGCAAAGGCGTCATTTTCATTGTGGACGCAAAGAGCGAGGACGAGGCGCGGGCGATGATGGAAGATCTGCCCCTCGCGAAAAAAGAGTTGATGGACCATCAATACATTCCCGTTGGTCCTTTGATGCCGCTGAAGGCGTTGAACCCAGCAGCGTTTCAGTAAGCGAACTCTTGATTCGACTGGAGGTCAAGCATGTCACCAGAAATCATCTTCACCTTGCATCTGGCTCTGGGCTACGTCGCGTGGCTGTTGTGCTTCCGTGCGTATCTTCTGCCCAAAATCAAATCGATGGACCGGGTCGAAGTACATCGCGCGATCGCCACGTTACATAGCTTTCGTTTCTTCGGCCTGGTTTTTATTCTTCCCGGAATCGTCGGACCCAATCTTCCTGCCAGTTTCGCGACCTTCGCCGCATATTGGGATCTTGCAACCGGAGTGTTAGCCATGCTGGCGCTGCTCACAATCAATATCCGCCCACTATTTTGGATGTTCGTTGCGGCATTCAATTGGGTGGGAGTGATTGATCTCATCCTCGACTATTACCATGCAAGCAGGATCGGCCTTCCTGCGATAGCGGGGCAGTTGGGCGTCGCGTATGCGATCCCGATCATCTATGTGCCGTTGCTGATGATCACGCACGTCACCGCACTCTATTTGCTACTGCGGCCCAAGAAGGCTCCAGCCCTCGCAGGCACGGCAAGAGCATCATAGATTCCATTTCGGTCTCATCGCGCAAGCGCAGCTACGAGAGTATCACGTACCTTCTCAAACTTAGCTGGCGGGTAAACCGGCTGCACTACTAACCTTGGATTGATGGGTTGCCCTTCAAATTGGTCTCCACGATAGCGAGGGAAAAAGTGCATGTGGAGGTGCGGTATTGAGTTTCCGTGAATCTCATAGTTCATCTTCACCGCTCCGGTGACGGATGCTATGGCCATGGAGACCTTCCGCGCATCGCGCATGAATGCAATGGCGATCTCTTCCGGCAGATCATGCAGATCAACCGCATGAGTTTGCGAAACAAGACAGACGTAGCCAGGAACCGGCGCCGCTTCCTGCATGGTTACCCAGGAAGCTTCAAGTTTCGCTACTACATCCATGGGTTCTTTTTGGCGACATATCGGACAAGCCGCGCCGGAGCACAGTGCCGACCAGCGGTCAGGATCGTTCCATACGCTCATTCAGACCTCGCAAAATCTTTTGCCAATATCTTAAATGGCGGGGTGGTCCGATTTTGGCTTGAGTGAAGTTTGAAAATAAAATCGAGGCGGCATTGTAAACAAAAGGCTTTCAAAATTTCCCACGCAACGGAAACCGCGTTGTGTGGGCCACCCGTTGAAATCAACTTCCCCAGCCTTCGCACAAACCGCGAAAGGCCGGCCACCCGCCCATAGTGTATTCAATTGGGGACAAGGAATTTTATTTTTGATAAATTTGACGGTGTAAAAACTTGCGAACGAAGTCAATGCATCCCTTCCTCAACCTTCATGGTTAATATAAGAGTTATTCCGCGTACGCTTCGGATCGTCATTTGCTGCGTTGCTCTTACCTACGGATTCAATTGGATGATCGAGATCGCGAGGCTTCATCTGCGTGTGGCGCACCCGTTCCCGCGGGTCGCCTATGCCCTCGCGCCGGTATTCGCGGTTCTCCTCACGATAGGATGGTTCAACGGGTTCGACACGTTCAAGTTGCACATGGCGATGATGGCCCGGAGGGCGTTCCCGTTCGCAAACGCGAGTGCGGATGCCGTGCAGAGCGTCCCGGCGTCCGCTACCGAACGCGAAGCATGGCCGGAGATTACGCCAACCTTTGCGGATTTGCCTTATGCGGAAAAATCGCCGGCGGAAAAACTCGATCTCTATCTGCCTGCGGGAATAGGTGCTCCGGTGCCGCTGGTGATCTGGATTCATGGCGGGGCTTTCCGTGTTGGCGACAAACGATCCATGCCACGGCGAAATTTCGGGCCTGCGCCCAAGCCTCTGGGCCCTAATGGGCCTTATCAAATTCAGGTACCAAATGTGGCCGCTCTCGTGGCCCGAGGCTACGCGGTGGCCAGCCTCAACTAAAGTCTTCAAGAGGAACCGCTTTGGTCGTTCATTTGATTAAAAGCTGGGTTCCATCGGAATCTGGCTTTTTGTCAGAATCCGGCTCCCCTTTCTCCTATTCCTGCGCTACAATTTGGCCGCTGAAGAAACGCACTTTTAGTTGATCCCTAAAGATTCGCAGCTTTGAGCCCGCGCGACTGCAATTTATTTCGAGCCAGCCCACCCCGCGAACTTCCGGCGCTCTAGCGTCCGTATAACAGGAGGAAAATATGGCAACTGCTCTGAAATTTACCCGGCCTGAAAGTCAAGCCGCCAGCTTTGTTTCCCGAACGCACAAGATGCTGATTAACGGAAAGTGGACGGATGCCGCTTCCGGCAAGACTTTTCCGACTTATAACCCGGCCACCGGCGAAGTGCTCAGCAACATAGCCGAAGGCGACCGCGAAGACATTGACCGGGCGGTCAGAGCGGCCCGCGCCGCATTTGAAACCGGCCCTTGGTCCAGGATGACTGCGTCGGAACGCGGGCGGCTCGTATGGAAGCTGGCAGATTTGCTGGAGGAACATCTCGAAGAATTCGCAGAGCTGGAATCTCTCGACAATGGCAAGCCGTTAACTGTTGCCCGCGCAGCCGATGTTCCCCTGGCGGTGGAGTTGTTCCGTTACATGGCAGGCTGGTCCACAAAGCTTGAGGGCAATACCATTCCACTCTCGGTGCCCTATACGCCGGGCGCAAAGTATCTGGCTTACACGCTACGCGAACCGGTAGGCGTCGTAGGCCAGATTATCCCCTGGAATTTCCCGCTATTGATGGCAGCCTGGAAATTAGGTCCCGCGCTGGCCACAGGAAACACCATCGTCCTTAAGCCTGCCGAGCAGACGCCGCTTTCGGCGTTGCGTTTGGGAGAGCTGATTCAAGAGGCCGGAATTCCGGACGGTGTTGTGAACATCGTCCCAGGATATGGTGAGACCGCAGGCGCCGCGCTCAGCGCACATCCCGATGTGGACAAAGTTGCATTCACTGGTTCTACGGAGGTTGGCAAACTCATCCTGCAAGCCGCCGCAGGGAACCTGAAGAAAGTATCGCTCGAGCTGGGCGGAAAATCGCCCAACGTGGTTTTTGCGGATGTAGATTTGGATGCGGCCATTGCGGGCGCGGCCAGCGCGATCTTCTTCAATCACGGGCAATGCTGCTGTGCTGGTTCGCGGCTTTATGTGGAAGAACAAATCTTCGACAGGGTCGTGGAAGGTGTTTCTGAAAGAGCGAAGAAGATTAATGTTGGGCCGGGACTCGATCCTGCGACTGACATGGGACCGTTGGTTTCTGCCGACCAATTGAACCGCGTCTGCGGATACCTCGAAGCAGGTTTCTCGGAAGGTGCAAAGGCAACGGCTGGAGGCGAACGGTTCGGCGATAAAGGATACTTCGTCAAGCCGACGGTGCTGGTGAATACCAACGAAAAGATGAAAGTGGTCCAGGAAGAAATCTTCGGTCCGGTCGTCACTGCCATTCCGTTCCGCGATGCAGATATGCTTGTTGGACAAGCCAACGACTCCGCCTACGGCTTAGCTGCTGGAATCTGGACGCGGGACATAAAGAAAGCCCACCGGCTTGCCTCTCAATTGCGTGCAGGCACGGTTTGGATTAACTGCTACAACATCTTCGACGCAGCCTTGCCCTTCGGCGGATATAAGCAATCCGGCTGGGGACGCGAGATGGGTCATGAGGTACTTGAGCAATACACCGAAGTGAAAGCAGTGTGCGCCGCATTGTAGAAAGTAGTTCTGAACTTTTGCTGCATGCCCGTCTTGTTGATTTTGAGGCGGGCATTTTTGTCTCGAGTATTTTGTCTCAAGCATTTTTGGCTCAAGCCCCGTCTGGCCGGGGCACCACCGCATTGGGCGGAGTGCTCATAAAGAATGGCGATTTCCCGGAACTTGCCGGCTCGGGATTGCGTACTACTTTGCATGAAACCACTCTCGCGATGTGTCTCTCTTTTCGCCTTATTCTTAACCATTGGCGTTTTGCCATCGGCTGCCCGCCCCCGGCATGACGATATCGCCGGTCACATTCACCAGCTCCTTGACCTCTACGCACGAAAAGACGTGACAGGCCTGATGAACCTGATCAGCAAGGATGGCGTGTTGGTGATGGGATCGGACCTCAGCGAAGTATGCACCACCCCCGAGCAGGTGCGGGAGTTGCTGCGCAACGATTTCCTGCAATGGCAGTCCGCATCATTCGGGAATCCGCGTCACATTTTCACACAGCGATCCGGAAATCTGGTGACGGCATTTTTTGACGTGCCATTTACGATTCAACGAGGCGAAGAGCGACAGAGCTTCGTAATCCGATTTTCAACTGTTTGGCGGAAAGAATCCGGCGGTTTGAAATTAATCCAGAGCGCAACTACGGTCCCGACCAAAGGGTAATCAGCCAAGGAGATTAAGGTTGCGAATTACGATTGCAGGAGGACCGAATGGCTGCCCAATGTTCCCATCTCAACGAGATCAAATTCACAAAAACCGAAACGCACGTATGCGAAGACTGCATCAAGACAGACGATACGTGGGTGCATCTGCGACTCTGCCTGGAATGCGGGCATGTCGGCTGCTGCGATTCATCGAAGAACAGGCATGCCATGAAACATTTTCACCAGAGCAAACATCCGTTGATGCGTTCGATCGAACCCGGCGAATCATGGGTCGGTGCTACGTAGACGAAATAGAAGCAGGAGAAATTCAACCGCAGGGCTTCGTGCCTGTTTAGGCCGCGAAGTAATCGAGATTTGCTGTGAAACCGGGCTTCTCCGGATGTGCATCCAAAGCGATGCAGTCCGAGGAGAGGTGGTTATGCCGAGAGGCAAGAGCAACAGCAAAAACAGCAGCGGAAGCACGACGGCGGAGATAGGCGCGCGAAGCTCGATACTGGGCGATGCCTTTCAACTTTTTGCGACGCATGCGTCCTTTGTCGTTGGGACGAAATGGGCATTCCTGTCGGCCACTCTGTTGATTATTCTATGGGCATTGGTCGGGCCGCGTTTTCACTATTCCGACACCTGGCAATTGGTCATAAATACCGCGACCACAATCATCACGTTCCTGATGGTATTCCTGATTCAAAATACGCAAAACCGGGATGCGCGGGCCATACACCTGAAGCTGGATGAGGTGATCCGCTCGATTGATATGGCGCACAATGAAATGATTGATATTGAGCACCTGTCAGACGAGGAACTAGAAAAGCTGGCGCACAAATTTGAAAAAATCCGCCGGGAGTGCGAATCGCGAAGCAGCAGGACGAAGTCACACGGTGTTGCAGAAGCTGACCAGGCGCCGGCCAAGATGTAAGCATGCTCCCGTCGCGGCGCCGCTGACACCAAACTGCTGCCTAAGTTTTGGATTGGCTTTGACCGCTGTCGCTGGTGCGGCCGCTGTTGCTGACGTCGCCTCTTGCCCCTCCGATCTCTCCTACCGAAAAATCTAGTCGGAGCTTACTTCTGCTTCAATCGCCTTGAGGTCGCGAATAGTGACCGTCCGCCCGTCTATCTCGATCAGGCCTTCGCTCTGCATGCGGCTCAAGTTGCGCGAAACCAGCTCGCGCACGGTGCCGATTTGCGAGGCAAGTTCCTGATTGTTGTCCGGAATCGTAATGGCAATTCCATTCGCTGTCCGCTCTCCTTCTTTTTGCGCCAAGCGCAGGAGCACGGCGGCAAGGCGGTGGCGGACAGTAGTAAACGAAAGTTCCTCGATAATGCCAACCAGACGCCGCAAGCGCGCGCCCACAACCCGCAACACTTTCAAGGCAACCTGCGGATGCGTGAGGCACAGTTCGCGAAAATCCTGCTTACTGACAAAAAGGAGTGTGGAGTCATCCACGGCGGCAACAGATGCGGGATAGTTTCCGCCGTCAAAAACGGGCAGCTCCGCCACGGAACTCCCCGGGCCGTCAATGCTCAACACCTGTTCCCGGCCGCTGGCTGAAGTCTTATAGATGCGGATGTGACCGGAAGCCACCACAAAGAGGCCCGAACAGGCGTCGCCTTCATTAAATACGATCTCGCCGGGACCGAATTTGCGCGGAACAACACGGCCGGCGATGAATGCCATCTCCACCTCGGAAAGGCCGGAAAACAACGGGGCCGTCGCGAGCACTTGTTTTTGCAGGTCTGTCAGGGGCATCGCGGCTATTGTAATGGTTCAATTCCGGGTTCAGTGTGCAGTTTTTTCCGTTGTGCGTCTGTGACTAAAGTCATCGCAGGCCGAATCACGGGCCTATAGCCTGCAAATAGGGCAGCGACCACCGGACAAGCTGCAAGGAGGAACTCCGATGAACGTAGATGTAACAAAAACCGTGCGCGAAGTGGCTTTGAACATTCCAGCAGCCACGCGCGTCTTTGAAACGCTTGGAATTGACTACTGCTGCGGAGGCAATAAATCGTTACAGCAGGCCTGTGGCGACGCCAATCTGCAAATTGGGCAGGTAATCGAATCGTTGAAGTCGGCGGCCGCCCTGGCCGAGCAGCGCCGCGAGTACGATGAGCAAGCGCCTGGAGGGGATTGGCAGAAGGCACCGCTGGGAAGCCTGATTGCCCACATCAAAGGCACCCATCATAAATACGTGAAAAGCGAGACCGCACGCCTCCGGCCCTTGCTCGACAAGGTGTGCAATGTCCACGGACAGAAAAATCCGGAACTCCTCGAGGTGCGGGGCCGGTTCCAGCTCATGGCCCAGGAACTTTCCACCCACATGATGAAAGAAGAAATGGTGCTCTTCCCTTACATTGAGCGCATGGAAGAAGCAGTCATTGCCGGCGAGCCGGTTCTGCCTGCACCCTTTGGAACTGTTGATAAGCCAGTGGCGGCCATGGTGCATGAACATGATTCAAGCGGAAACCTGCTGCGCGCCATCCGGGAATTGAGCAACCAGTATGCCCCGCCACAAGAGGCCTGCACCAGCTACAAAACGCTCTATGGGGCGCTTGAGGAATTTGAGCGCGACCTGCACCAGCACATCCATCTTGAAAACAACATTCTTTTTCCACGCGCCATTGAAATGGAGCAGCACAAGAAATGTCTTCAGTGATCCAGGACGCAGAGATCAGGAACTCCCCCCGCCCCGCTGCCATAGTCGAAGCGACCGCAGCCCGCGAGATACAACTCTCCCGGCTGCTGGTTGCCTATATTTCACTGGGCCTGCTGTTCATGGTGCTACCGGGAACTTTCCTTGGGGTGTGGAACCTGCTCGCCATCAGCAGCCACCATTCTGCGGGAACAGTTCCGGCGGCATGGATACAGGCCCATGGGCATGCGCAAATTTTCGGCTGGATTGGCACCTTCATTCTTGGCATTGGTTACTACTCAATCCCAAAACTGCGGCGGCTGAATCCGTTTGCCCTCTGGACACCATGGACTTCCCTGCTCCTGTGGTCAACAGGAGTCACGCTGCGCTGGGTGGCAGGCGTCTATGGATGGCAATGGCGCATACTGCTGCCGCTCTCTGGGCTTTTGGAGATTTCCGCGTTCTTGCTCTTCTTCAGGGTCGTGTCTGGGCACCGCGCGGGAGATACAGATGGAAAGAGAAAATTGGAGACGTGGGTCCTCGTGGTGATTGCAGGTTCCCTCGGATGGATGGCTACGCTGGTATTGAACCTGTTCAGCGCCGCGTTGCTGGCATGGCGAGGCAGCAGTCCAGTCCTGCCGCACAGTTTTGATCAGCGGTTTCTGGTGTTGCAAACGTGGGGATTTCTGGTTCCCTTCATTTGGGGATTCAGCGCCAAGTGGCTCCCCATCTTCCTCGGCCTGCGCCCGCTGCATTCGCGCCGCCTGACATGGGCGGTGGCCTTGAATTCAGCGGGAGTCATCGCGGCATTGTTGGACTGGTTTACGCTTTCGACAATCGTTCTGCTGGCGGGGTTCGCAGTTGCAGCGCACGCTTTGCGGGTATTCGAAGCTGGCGAGCGGCCGCCAAAGATCAAAGGCGTCCATAGCACATTACCGTTCTTCATTCGCCTCGCGTATGTATGGGGGCTGATCTCCTCTGCTCTGGCGGTGTGGGCGGCGCTGACGGCGGAGGCAGTGGGAATTTGGGGCGCATCCCGGCACGCCCTGACCGTCGGCTTCATCGCGCTGATGGTCTTCTGCGTCGGGCAACGCGTCCTGCCCGCCTTTTCGGGGATGCGCCTGCTGTTCAGCACCAAGCTGATGTTTGCGGCAACGGCGCTGCTCTCGCTTGGTTGTTTCTTGCGGGTGGCTGCTGAGATTCTGGCGTACCAGGGATTTGTGCAATGGGCATGGTCATGCTTGCCGGTTTCCGCAATCACCGAACTCACCGCGGTTGCTATCTTCGCCGCCAACCTTGCGCTGACATTTGCGAGCAGGAAAAACCGCGGCGAACTGCAATATCGTAGCGCTCAAGCTGCCTGAAGTGTAAAACTTTCCTTAAATCAACAGGCTTTGAATGGGATCCGACCTGCGACATTCTATTCCTCCAATTCAAAGACAGGAACTAACAGACGCGGGGACGGAAGGCAATCAGAGGGATATGGTGGACGAATTCGCGGCGGTCGCTTTCGTCTCCATGATAGGGGCGCTCTGTGAGCCAGCTAAATCCGCGGCGCACAAGCGGAGCGATGATGCGGTTGCGGCGCTCGTAATCCTGAATCACCTGCATGGCCTCGGCTTCTTCGAGAAAACGGTGCGAGGCAGCAAAGCGCTGAAATCCGACAGTGACTTCTTCGTTGGAATTTGCCTCGATGTTGCGCAGCCAGTCGCAATCTGGGCCAAAGCCATTGGCGACGATCAGTTCAGGGCCCTTCTCCCGGTATTCGACCACTTCCAGCACGGTGTGACGCCTTAATCCAGTGCGGCGGCCAGTGTGGCTCAGCATTAAACAGCGGCGACCGAAGAGCCAGCCAAGATGCCAACGGTAAAAGTACACAGGAGCGCGGAAAAGATACCATAGTGCGCTCTTTTTCTTGATGGTTGGCATGTGCTTCACGATTCTGCAGTCTATTATCGCAACCTACGAAATCAAAAGAGCCTTAAGGAAGAACCAATGCGGGCAAGGAGAATGATGATTTGAAGTCATTGCGGCGCCTGCGTATTCGCCGGCGTATTCGAAGACTGGAGTGGATGCGGAATGGCTGGCGGCGACAAGGTCAAGGTTTCGCCTTGCTCTAGCGATCCGGTGCGGCAACGGTCCTGGGGTAGCGCGCCCGACCAGATTGCTGTTACCTGGGACGGATCGGCCAGCGAGCAGAGGGCATATTTTCCGGGCTCGATTGAGTCCACCGTCGCCGAACCCTCTCCGCCCGCGGCTGCCTGGTTGGCTCCCCAACCGGAGATTGTGCGGGCGTCCTGGATGGCCCCGTCATGCACCAGATAGAGCATGGAGGCATTGTCGGGAGCGCCATCGGGCGGATGGAAGTTGAGCACCAGCGTTCCGCCCGAGTCATCGAGCGTAATGGTATTTGCATCCGCCCGGCTGTCATTTTCACCCGGGAGTTTAAGCCGGGCCAATTTGATGGCATATCCGGGCGCTCCAACGGTTAATCCTACTTCCGTAGTTCCCGGCGGCACGGTTACTTCGAAGCTGCCGTTTTGATCAGTGCGCGCAAACGCCCGGGGCACGCCGGGCTTGATCCAGACCTGCACCGCCGCGTTCGCCACCGGCCCATCGTTCGACACCACGTTGAAATGGATACGCGGGAAGGGATTGAGCACAAGCTTCAGTTCGCTCGAACTTCCCGCTGTCACCTCAAATGGCGTCCGGTCGGAAGATCCATCCTGTGAATCGGCCGCAGCGGTGTACTTTCCCGGAGGCAGGTCGGGCATCTCGAAATTGCCCGCAGCATCGGTGGAGGTCGTTGTCCGGAAGCCGTTAGAGGCTTCGAATGTGACGTCCGCTCCGGCCTGTGGTTTACCGGAAGGAGAGACCACGCTGCCCCGCACCGCAATTGATGGCAACTCCAAGTCCAGCCACGCCGTGTTCCCGCTGCCTACCGGCACATTTACACCCAGCAACTGCTGTGTAACCGGCGGCTGCGCCACGCGCGCCTCCACCGTCCAACTCGTGGCATCGGGGTCGGTGACCGGCAGTGTTCCCTGAAAGCGCCCGTTGTTGTCGCTTTGCAGGGTTACCGACTGTCCACCCGCATCATTGGAGAAGACCACCTGGGCGCGCACCGGCATGGAACTCAGCGACACACGGCCCGCGACCTTCGCGGAAAGCAAGCGTAGAGATAGCGGCCGGCTGCGTGCGTCGAGATCAAAATACTTTTGTAACCACAACGTGCCATTCGAGCTGTTGATGCTCACATGATAGTTGCCCGCCATGAGGCCCCGACGCGACCACTGTCCGCCGGAAAGCGCGTCGCTGTTTGCGACCCTCCTGTACAGCGGGGCGGTCATGTCCACGGTGAGCTGCCAGGGCCGGCCCTGAGGATCAAGCTTAGGAGTAACAGCAATGTCGAGCGTCAAGTCCTCAAGGCGCAGGGGAGGATCAATCTGGGTTTCACCTTCGGCTTGCAGGTCAAGCTTGCGGAAGCCGCTCGCCGCGGGACACTTCACCATCAGCACGTGCCTGCCCGGCATCATTCCCACAACTTGAAAATATCCATTCCGGCTGACAGGAACTGAGAAGTTTTGCTCGTTCGCCAACTCTCCTGAATCGGACTCTCCGGGACCGTGCCGTTCCAGGTCGGGCTGCAGAATCGCCTGGCACGGTCCCTGCGGATGGGAACCGTCCTTGAGAACCGCGCGTCCGAAGAGCGAGGCTGCGCGGCGCAACACAGTGCGGCCAAGATCGTTGCTTCCCGCGGGGTGTAGATTCACGCTCCACACATAGCGCGGAGTGTAGCCGGAAGCCAGCAACTCCATATCGAACAGGCCCGCCGGGCCGAGGCAACTCCAGGTTCCCTTGTCAATTTGGCAGAGCAGGTCCGCGTTCGGCAGGGCTGGTTCGGACTGCGGAGCAGAAAGCGGCGGAGCGGCTTTGTTCGCAGAAGGCGTGGCCGAACTTGGTTCGACCGAACTTAGGCGGAGAATGAGAGCATGGGGCAATGGTTCGCCTGCAAAGGTTCTGATTTCTCCATGCAGGGAAGCCGCAGGCCATAGCGCGATCTGGACCTCGGCAGGAGTCTGGCTCGCAATTGTGACGTCAGCGTGCTGACTCCAGTATCCGGGAGCGGAAGCCAGCACCTGCCAGACCCCTTCACTTAGATTCAGGAGCGTCCCAGCGGGCGGCGAATCCGCCGCAAACGCCAGAGGCGCACCATTGTTGGGAGGGCCTGCAGTTCGAACCGCCTGGATGTGAATGCTCTGGATCGAATTCGCGGGGGTCCCGGCGGGCCAGGCAAGCTTTACGTGGACTGGCAAGGCCAGGGCCTGCGAGATGAAACAAAACAGGGCCGCGAATAGAAGGATTCTACGATCGAACATTGCGCGATCGAACATGGTGCGATCAAACATGGATCACCCAGAACCAAAAGGAACTACGAGGCATCTACTTGGATGCCCGGCTTGTTTGACTGCGTCTAACCTGCCTGACTGTTTTTGCCCTACTTATTGCGTGCTACTCGAACGCCTTGATCGGGACCAGTGCCATTCCCTGCCAGGCTGCCACGGAATGCCGACTCATCGCTGAAGGCGTCACCCATCCAACCACCGCCCTTCCAGACGCGCGTGGAACCGCTTGCGCTGCCCTGCGGGTCGGGTACGTTTGAGGGCAGAGTGTCACTGTACCAATCCCAACACCATTCCCTGACGTTGCCTGACATATCGTAGAGCCCTAACTCATTGGGCTTTTTCGTGCCGACAGGTTTCGTTTGGTCGTGATTTTGCTGCACGACGGGCCAGAGCCAGGGACCTGATAAGGGTTTGTCGCCAGAGTTTCTGAAATACCAAGCGACCTCTTCCACATCATTGCTTCCGCTATAGGTATAACTCTTGCTCTGCTGGCCGCCTCCGGCGGCATACTCCCATTCCGCTTCCGTGGGCAGGCGGTAACCATTTGCTCCGGGATTGATGGTCACCGTCCATTTCATTGAGTCGAGATCGCCAAACTGCGGATCGGGTTTATTATTTGGATCCTTTTGAGTCTTATCTATCTTGTAATAGGGCTTTAGACCTTCTTTGATGCTTCTTTTGTTGCAATACTCCACCGCGTCGTACCAATTGACGCTATCTACGGGCAAAGTCTCGCCCACAAATTTTGAAGGATTGCTTCCCATAACCTCAGTCCACTCTTTTTGAGTGACCTCGTACTTGCCAATATAAAAGTCCGAGACGGACACGCCTTTGCCGTAATAGTTGGATTTCGCGTTTCTAAAGATGCCACCTTCGACTAAAACCAAATTGCCGGGGGCATTTGCGGAAGAGCCGCTGGCGAGGGAGGCGAAGGCCATTACGCCGAAAACAACCACGGTTACTGCCCAAATGAATTGTCTTCTCATGAAGGTCCGTTCAACCGTTTGGAATCATAACGCCGGGCCAGTGGTTTTGAAACCCACCGGCGCCAGCGATATCAGATGACTAGCAAAAGAAATGTGTTTACCAAACCGTGGCATTGACGTATCCGCTTCTGCCACTGTAGGCTTCTGTGCCCAGAATCATGTAATTGAAATTGCCCATGTGCATTCCAATGTTGTTCCAGTGGTTAAAGTGGTTGCCCGTGTTCACGGCGTGGTTCGATCCCGTCGAGGAGCCGCCCCAATTATCCAGGTACTGTTCGAAGGTCGCAGTCCCCTGAATCGAGGGCTGGTTGACCTGCTGATGTTCGTAGGTGTTGTAGTTGTGTCCGTCGCTGGAAACACTGCCTTTGTATTGCGCATTCCCGGTGTACAGCGAACCGAATTCGCAAATGTAATATTCCACCAGCGGACTCGTCGTCCAGCCATAAATGGAGATGTTGTTGTAGCCGCTGGCCGCGCCCACATTGTAGCCCACCGTCCTGTAGCCGCCCGGGTTCCAGCCTTTGCCGCCGACTACGTCATTCACGTTCGAAAAGCTGAGAGCGTAATTGCCGGCGTATTGGCTGGAAAAAGTCATGTTGGAAGAGCCGCCGCTCGTATAAAGGGAATAAAAGAAGCCTTGGTTGTAGCCCGTCCCGTTGTTGTATACGGTCTGGGCGCTTGCCGTGATCGTTGCCAGCCCTACAATTGCCAGGGCGAAGAGGGCTATTCGATAAACTTGCGACATAAAGAACCGCATGGAATGCATACTAGTCTCCTTCGAGTATTGGTTAGTTTGATGGCGTCCCGGAAAGTTCCCGGGGCACCTCTCGGCGAGCCAAATATGACCGCTGCTTGCTGGGTGAGATTTGAAGCTGGAAAAGGGAGTGGCGAACAGTCCGTGACAGTCTATGCCTGTCATTTCCTGTCCCTATTTGAGGAAAACCGGTCTTTGGAAGAAAACTTTATCGGGAAATGACGGCAAAACGGTCTGCCGGTCCGGTCTGCAAACCGTCACCCGGCTGTTCATGACGGTCAAGATCAAGCCAAGCATATTCCTGAATGCTGAGCCGGTGGTTTGTGAAACCGGCCGGCATCAGCGACATAGCAGGAAAATTGCTTACCAAACGGTGGCATTCACGTAACCGCTTCTGCCCCCGTAGGATTCCGTGCCCAGAATCATCACATTGAAGGCGCCCATATGCATTCCAATGTTGTTCCAGTGGTTAAAGTGGTTGCCGGTAGTGACTGAGTGGTTCGACCCGATGGATGAGCCGCCCCAGTTATCTAAGTACTGGTTGAACGTTGCAGTGCCTTGGATGGAAGGTTGATTGTACTGTGTGTGTTCGTAAGTGGTGTAGTTGTGCCCATCGCTGGAAACGCTGCCCTTGGCGCTTCCATTTGCGACGGAGCCGAACTCGCAGATGTAATATTCGACCAGCGGATTCGTCGTCCAACCGTAAATAGAAATATTGTTATAGCCGGTAGCATAGCCGACATTGTAGCCAACAGTTCTGGCGCTGCCGGTGCTCCAGCCCTTGCCTCCGACCACATCGTTGACATTGGACCAGCTCAGGGCGTAATTCCCGGCGTATTGACTGGAAAACGTCATGTTTGACGATCCGCCAGCCGTATATAACGAATAATAAAAGCCCTGGTTATAGCCCGTTCCATTGTTATAAACAGTTTGGGCGCTTGCATTGATGGTTGCACCAACCGCTACTGCGGCAGCGCAGAGAACTACTTTTTGAATCTGCGAAAAAATAAACCGCATTGAATGCATACCTCTCTCCTTCGATTTGGGTTTTAGTAACAAATGGCCGCTTTCGTAGGGAGATTGGAAGCGAAGCAGGGTTCGCAAAACAGTCCATGACGGTCTGTGCCTGTCATTTTTCTGTCTGCAGGAATTCAAAAGGACCAAGCTAACGGAAGTGACGCTCGGCAAGAATGTTTTTAACCGAAATCGGTTCTCCAGATTTTTACTGGATCGGCTTTTACCAGAATTGGCTGGCGACGATAGCGCCGTGCCCTGCCGTGCCGCGAATCACAACTGTGGAAAGAACGATCTCCATGTTCTTATTGCCCCAACCGCGGGGGGCGATAGCGGCCAACTTTTTCATGTCGTCGGTGTCGGTTAGAAACTTGCCAGCGGCTGTGGTCCCAAAGACAGAAAGACCGGCGGCGACTACAACTACCTGATCGGTCCGCGGGTCTCTGACGCGCAGAATCAAAGCGTAATCTTTTGTGACGTCCAAATAAGGCTCTGAATAGTTGATCGCCCAATCGTGTTTCGCCGGGTTATCGCGGTCGCGGATGAGCATGACTTGACGCCCGGAATCCTGCGCAACGGTGTAGCGAAGATTGGAAATGAGCCGCTCGGTCCAATCGTTGTTCATAAGGCCCACCAGCACAGCCGGGCCATTCTGCAGGTCCGCGAAGTTTGCTTCCGACTGGGAAACCAATCGGACAGCCTTTTTGTGTTGCCCGAGAAGCCGGGCCAGTGCGGCGACGGTGATTGCGTCATTGATATGAATGAGCTGATCGGTAGAAGAATGGAAATCGCTCAGTGTGACCGGGGATTTAGGAGCTGCAATGCCCCCCGCCGATTGGCGGCCTTTGCCCAGAGTTCCCACGCAAAGCAGCACGGGCCCCTGCGCGGAAAATACGGGTGACCAGAAGGTCTGAAGAGGATCAGTCCAGTAGGGCCGGAAAAGCACAGTAACAGCGGTCAGCAGGACAAGCGCCCCCAGGAGTACGCCACGCCGCCAAATACGCGTCAGAAGCTGGGATGGGCGTATCGGAACGACTTCACTCAAAGCGACGCCGACGGGAGCAACGCTGGCTCCTGGCCCGTCGTTGATTACGCGGCAAAAACGGGGCACGTAGGACCCGGGCTGAAGATCGATCCTGACTTCCGATTCACTGGCAGCCTCCCGGTAATATTGCGCGAGGCGACGCCGGACTTCTGACATCGCGCT
>JAICKN010000268.1 GCA_025927855.1 Terriglobales bacterium | reverse complement strand
TTTTCATCGTAGACGATTTGGAGTCGAGCCTCGATTTCTATTGCAACAAATTGGGATTTGAAGTCGCGCATAAAGGGGGCGATGGCAGCGGAAATGTTTTCTGGGGCATGGTGCGGCGCGACAATGTAATGATCATGCTCAAATCAATCAGCCCGGAAATTCATCCGGTGCCCAATTGTTCGAGACACGAGTGGGCGCCGTGGGACGCTTACGTCTATACGCCCGATCCCGATTCCTTATACGAAGAATATGTAGCTAAGAGCGCCCCGATTCATCAGGCTTTGAAAGATACGCATGATGGCTTGCGCGCCTTTGAAATTCTCGATAACAACGGATATGTGCTCTGCTTCGGCCGGCCGGTTGAGCTTAGTCCCAATCCGCCTGTGTAACGGCGTGAAGAGTCGCGTGTCCTCGCGAGGGATGCTTACAAGTTTCTACTCTATTGTTTGTTCTTCGCGGAAGGATGCGCCGTGTCTTTGGGTTTTGAATTGGTAGCGGGCGTTCTGCTGTACAGGATCTTTGCTTTCCCGCCGTCGCAGCTTCCGATCACTTTGCCCGGATCGGTTACCTTTTCATCCGGAACAATTTCGAGCGAATAAAACTGGATGCCTTTCGCATCCAGCTTCCTGGTAATTTCCGCTTTTAGCTCTCCACAAGGCTTAGCCGCGGATGCTAGCATTGGCGCACCTGACAATAAGACGATTGCAATCAATGATTTCATGGCGCTGACTCCGTTACGGAGCGGTCAACTCCTGTGCAAAATGATCACACTTTTGTCCTCGCGCCGCTAGTTACCAGTGTGTCGCAGAGGGATACCCAGAGTCACGACGCCCGAAAAGATTTCTATTCATTGATTATCGCTGTGGCCGAAGCAAGACCAGATCAAGCGGTCATGGCACGATGAAAGCTGCGTACTCAAGACGGATAAACGAGAAAAATCACAGACCCTACAGGAAGCACTGTATTTCATCTGTTCCGCGCAATTGATATTGTTGCAGCCCGCAATTATTTCGGAATGTAGTTTGCGACCGGGGATAACTCGCGGCGGCGACTTCGACTCGCAGCACAAAGTGATCTACCTTGCGTGATGAATATTGCCAACGGTTCCATACCGACCAGTATCCGACAGAATTTATAACCAACACGTCGCAACCAGACTTCAGCTTTAGGAGATCAAGCATGAGATTCAAATTTAATATGGTGTCCGTTCCTGCTATCATTTTTGCCGCGTCCGCTGCGTTTGCCGGTGTTACCGTCACTCAGAATCTTGGGCCGGGAGCAACGAGTTGGCCGGGCGCGCCCCTCATCCAGACTGTCAGCAATCCGAGTTCTCAGCTGATCGTCGGCGAGGGATTCGGTGGCGCATCCAACCTTTCAGAAACATTCACGGTGCCCGGCCCCAACAACTATTCTTTGCAGACCATTTATTTGTATGCAGGTGGCGGCTCGGGGACTTCTTCCACCGCCACGGTTACGCTGAATCTGTACGATCTCGGCGGACGCACCGCTCCCAACCCAAGTTCATATTCGCCGGGAGTAAATCTTCTCGGGAACGGCAATGGCCTTCCCATCACCTACACAGCGCAAGCAAGCGGATTGCTGCGGCTTGATTTCGACGGCAGCGACCAGGCCATGCTGGTGGCGGGGCACATGTACGCCTTCGAACTGGCCGGAGTGAGCGGCACAAATCCCATCAATTGGCTTCGCACCATCAGCGACACCTATTCAGGAGGCGCGGCCTACCGCAACGAAGCGTGGATTAATGGGACGAATGCCCGTGATTTTGGTATGGCGATTTACGGCGAGGTGAACACCAATCCAGTTCCCCCCGCGCAGGCTACGATCAACGGTGCCGTAATCCACCAGATGATCGATGGATTCGGCGCAGGAGCGGTCTTCCTTGATGCCGGACTGGATCCGCTCACCGACGCCACCATGGATGCGCTGTACGGCACCGGTGCCAACCAGATGGGCCTCACTCTCATTCGTCTGCGTATTGCGCCGGACGGTAACTGGACCGATGCAATCCTGGATGGTCAAAAGGCGAAACAGCGCGGAGCAAAGATTCTGGCAACGCCATGGACGCCGCCTGCTTCCATGAAAGACAACGACAGCCTTGTGAACGGCGGCTCAGTCATTCCTGCGCAATATCCGAACCTGGTGGCGTATTTCAACGACTTCACGGACACGATGGCCTCCAACGGAGCGCCCGTAGACGTGCTTTCTTTGCAAAATGAGCCGGACTTCACCGCAACCTACGAATCGTGCCGATGGAACGCATCCCAGATGGAAACGTTCTTCCGGGATTTTGCGAGTGGCGTGAAAACGCCCATGATCATGCCAGAGTCATTTCACTTCGACCAGTCCCTCTCCAATCCCACGCTCAACGATCCGGCGGCTGCCGCAAATGTCGCCTACATTGGCGGGCATCTCTACGGGGCGAGCATTCAGGATTATCCCTTGGCCCATTCACTCGGGAAGCATACGTGGATGACTGAATACCTGGTCAACGATCAGTCCATTGCCTCAGCTGTGGATACAGGGCAGCAAATTAGCGATACGCTGACCGTGGGCAACATGAGCGCCTATATTTGGTGGAAGACAATTGGAAATGCCAATGGCCTGCTCAACGCGGCCGGCGTTCTGCAACCGCGCGCTTACGTCATGGCGCAATTCAGCAAGTTTGTCCGCCCCGGCGATATCCGCATTGACGTTCCCTTTAACAGCAGCCCGTTGGCCCTCTCCGCATTCATGGACGCACTCTCGGGCCGGTTCGCCATGGTCGCGGTCAATGACACAACGCTGCCCATCACGCAGTCGTTCACGATTGATGGAATTGACACGAGTCAACTGGTGCCGTGGATCACCTCGACCACCCAGTCTCTCTCGCCGCAGCCATCTGTGAACGCGACGAAAGGAACATTCACCTACACAATTCCTTCTTTCTCTGTCGTCACATTTGCAGGCACTCTCAATAAGGTCACCATGTGCCACAACGGTCACGATATATCAATCAGCCAAAATGCAGTCAAGGCGCATTTGAAACAGGGAGACACGATTGGTTCCTGCTTACAGTAGCATCCCGATCATCTAATGCAGGGATATTCCCAGGTCTCGCTAAGCGGCGAGGCCTGGGCGCCCGCTACCCGCCTCCTCGATATTTTTGCCCAAATGTTTTCCTCAGGATCATGAGGTGACTAAAGGAAAGACCGTATTGCTTTTCCAAAAGCGCCGGGTCTAGCGTCGCATTATCCAATGGGAAGTTAGCGTGGGCAAAGGCCGCATTCATCTGGCGCGCTTTCGTTCAGGCCGCGAAGAATCATCATTTTGAAGCCACTGGCCCGGGAGAGGCTCGAGCCGCAAATTTGTTTCGGGACCCCTGCAAACATCTGCGATCTTTTGCGAGTGCGCAAGATCAATCGCTTTCAATTTCTCGCCGAATATAAGGAGAAAAAAATGAAAATCGTCGTGATCGGCGGTACCGGACTCATTGGTTCGAAGCTCGTCAACATCTTTCGTGAACAGGGACATGAGGCTGTAGCGGCAGCACCCAACACCGGGGTCAACACTCTCACCGGCGAGGGACTAGGGGAGGCGTTGAAGGGCGCTTCAGTCGTCGTGGATGTGTCTAACTCGCCTTCGTGGGAGGATTCAGCGGTAATGAAGTTCTTCCAAACATCAACTTGTAACCTTCTCAGTTATGAAACCACGGCCCGCGTAGGACATCACGTTGCATTATCGGTTGTAGGGACTGATCGGCTCTCCGAAAGCGGCTATTTCCGTGCCAAAATCGCACAGGAAAAACTTATCAGGGAGTCTTCCATTCCCTACTCCCTCGTGCACGCTGCGCAATTCTTCGAGTTCCTCAAGGGCCTTGCCGCCATTTCCATGGTTGATGGCAAGGTGCATTTGCCTCCTGTGCTCTTCCAGCCAATGGCCGCCTTGGACGTTGCGGCGGGCGTGGCGAGAGTTGCGGTAGGCCCGCCGGTAAACGGCATTATCGAAATTGCAGGCCCCGAACA
>JAICKN010000261.1 GCA_025927855.1 Terriglobales bacterium | reverse complement strand
GTGAGCTCAACGGCGCACCTGCGCATCTCAGAAGCTCTGCTCCACATCAGCCTGAAGGACCCTTACTGGAAGATGTACACAATTGTCATCCAGTTGGGAGCGATTCTCTCGCTGTTCTTTTATTTCTGGGACCGCCTGCTCAAATTCTTCTCTACTTTCCCATCCGGAGAACGCGGCAACCGCACGATCCTTACGCATCCTCTGAGCCTGACCATTGTGGCATTCGTGGTTACGGCCATTCCGTCGCTCTTGCTGGTGAAGGTCATTGGGAAGCATCTGGAAAGTCTGTCCATCATGGGCTACTCGCTGGTCATCGGCGGAGTCTTCATGTGGATCGTGGATGCGATGAATTCGCGGGCTGAAGCCGCAGGCTCCAGCGCGTCCATTGGCCGCGTACACACCTGGAGAATGGAAGACATGAGCTTCGGCCAGGCGGTCTGGATTGGTTTGTGCCAGATCACTTCGGCGGTGTTTCCGGGCACGTCGCGATCCATGTCCACCATTACCGGAGGTCAGCTTGCCGGAATGTCACGGGCCTCGGCGCTGGAGTTTTCTTTCTTTCTTTCCATTCCTGTAATGATTGCCGCTACGGGCTTCGATCTGCTTAAGTCAGTGTTGGGCAAGGGGGAAAACCCCATCGGGGTCTCACAGATAGGGGAGCACGGTTGGGGGGTGCTGGCGGTAGGGTTAATTGTTTCGTTTCTAGTGGCTTACGCGGCTGTGGCGTGGTTCATCGCCTGGGTGCGCAAGCACGGATTTATGCCCTTTGCCATCTATCGCATACTGGCGGGGATAGCCGTGCTGATATTCGCAGGGCGGCTGCTGGCTTAGGAAACCAACTCGATACCCTCTTTGATGGCTTAGACCGATTGCTGAGACCCCTCCATCCTTGTCATAATCGTATGGCTCTGGCGTGGATCGGACGCCGCAGGACAGGAGTTTCGCTATGCGGCATCGAGTGCGCCCCATGAAGTACGTTTCGCGTATTTTCGCTCCCACCAACAACCGCCGGCTCAATGAGCTGATTGGTTTCTTGTTGTGTGTCTCCGCGCTCCTTCTTTTCCTCGCGCTGGCTTCTTATTCCCCGCTCGATCCTTCACTGAATAGCGCTTCCGTGCTGACCGGCTCCCGCGCCGCCAGGAATTGGATTGGCATTGTGGGCGCGCTGGTTTCAGACCTGATCCTGCAAGGTTTTGGGATCGGCTCATTTCTCTTGCCCATGTTTATGGCGGTCCTGGGAGCGCGCTGGTTCCGCTCGCGCAAGATTGTTTCTCCCCTGGCGAAGTCTCTGGGGGCGATTTGGCTGATCATATTTGTCCCCGCTTTGTTGTCGCTGCTGCCGGGACATCTGCGGTGGTTGCATGTCATCCCCATTGAAGGATTGCTGGGGCGCATTGTGGGCGATGCGCTGATTCATTATTTCAACCTGGCCGGGGCTTATATTGTTTGCGCTTCCGTGCTGGCGGTTGCCCTATATTTCACCACCGCGTTTTCCTTTGCTTCCGTCCAGCTATGGCTGCCGACCCGCTTTGCATTTGCGGTTGCGCTCTGGAACCGCTACGAAGATTGGCGGCAGGAACGTTCGCGCAGGAAAGCGCAAAAAGCGTTGGAGAAACGCCGCGCTGCCAAGCCGGTAATTGCCACGCAAATGGTTCCGGCAAAGCCGGCGCCGGTTGAGCCGGTTAAGGCTCCCGCCGCCCCGCTGCGGGGCATTTCTGCTCCAACCGGCATTGATCGCGTGATGGGAGCTACGGAAGCTCCGGCTGTTGCCAGCGCGTCCCCAGGACCGGAAGCAAGCGAAGTGGAGATTGCGGAGCGCGCCGACACCGGCAACAAGCCGCGCACAACCATGCCGCACCTGGCAGGCAACTATAAATTGCCTCCGAGCAGCTTGCTGCACCGGGCGGATGAACAACAGGCCATTGATGCTGATGAACTGAAGCTGCTGGCGCAAGTGTTGGTGGATAAATACGCCGAGTTCGGGGTGACCGGGCAAGTGGCGCAGATCAACCCTGGCCCGGTGGTCACGACTTTCGAGTTCAAGCCGGAGGCCGGAATCAAGTACAGCCGCATTACCGGACTGACGGACGATCTTTGCCTCGCGCTAAAAGCGGAAAGCATTCTGGTGGAACGCATGGCAGGCAAGTCCACCGTGGGAATTCAGGTGCCCAACCGCGAGCGGGAAATTATTTGGCTTCGAGAGAACATTGAGTCGCACGAGTTCATTGGCACAAAATCAAAACTCACGCTGGCGTTGGGCAAAGACATCAACGGCCGCATTGTTACGGCGGACCTCGCGGGCATGCCGCATTTGCTGATTGCCGGTTCCACCGGCGCGGGCAAAAGCGTGGCCATCAACGCCATGATTATGTCCATTCTTTACAAGGCTACGCCCGACCAGGTGCGGTTGATTCTGGTAGACCCCAAGCGGCTGGAACTGGGCAACTACGAAGGCGTGCCGCACCTTTACACACCGATTATTACCGAGCCCAAGCTGGCGGCGAATGCTCTGCGTAACGCAGTACGCGAAATGGAACGGCGACTGAAGGTGCTGGCGGAAAAAGGCGTCCGCAACATTGACCAGTACAACAAGCTGTTTGGCGAGAACAACGCCCCGACTTTGTTCGATCAGGACTCCGACGAGAAGCCGCTGCCCTACATTGTCATCATCATTGATGAATTGGCCGACCTGATGATGCTCGATTCGAGCAACGTGGAGGAATCCATCACGCGGTTGGCGCAGATGGCGCGCGCCGTGGGTATCCATTTAGTGCTGGCAACGCAGCGGCCTTCGGTGGATGTGATTACTGGACTGATTAAGGCGAATTTCCCCGCCCGTGTTTCTTTCCGCGTCGCCACCAAAGTGGATTCCCGCACCATTCTCGATTCGAACGGCGCGGAAGCGCTGCTCGGCAAAGGTGACATGCTCTATCTTCCGTCAGGCTCGGCGCGTGTGCACCGCCTGCACGCTCCGTTCGTCACGGAAAAAGAAATCGAAGCGGTTGTCGAGTTCTGGAAGGCGCAAGGCGCAGCCGAGTACGAACAGAAATTCCTGGAAGCTCCCCAGGAGGAGCGCGAGGGAGCTGCCGCTGGTGAAGGCGGAGGCGTGGGAGAAGACGACAACGATCCACTCTTCAACGATGCCGTGCGCCTGGTCATAGAATTTGGCAAGGCCTCGACGTCGTTGTTGCAACGCCGCCTGCGCATCGGCTATGGCCGCGCCGCTCACCTGATTGATTTGATGGAGCGCGATGGAATTGTGGGAGCAGCCGATGGCCCCAAACCTCGGGAAGTTCTCAAGCGCCCTGACTGGGTGACGGAAGTGGAAGAATCTTTGCGCTAGTCTTTTTGCAATCTGTCAATCTATCCAATGACGCTCTGGAAAGTTCGCAACCCTCTCTGCCATTCAATTACTCTTAATGTTTAGATAATCAATCGGGAGAACGCCCATGCCGGAAAGCCGAATTGTTCAGGAGCGCGTTGAACTCAGTGTGAGTGATGGAACGCGCATGTCCGCTTATGTTGCGAGACCGGGAGATCGCGACGCACGGTCAGGAATCATCGTGCTGCAAGAGGCGTTTGGGGTGAATTCGCACATCCGCAATGTGGCGGACCGTTTTGCCAGAGAAGGCTATCTTGCCGTTGCTCCGGAATTATTTCACCGCACAGCGCCGGGGTTCGAAGGCGATTACAATAACTTTCCTTCCGTGGCTCCCCACATGAAAGCCATGACGGTACCCGGAGCGGAGGCGGACCTGCGGGCGGCGTATGAGTGGTTGTTATCACAAAAACTTGCGAAGCAGAAAATCTTCAGCGTGGGCTTTTGCATGGGCGGAAGAATGTCTTATCTCGCAAATTCCATTTTGCCGCTGGAAAAAGCCGGTTCTTTTTATGGCGGCGGCATCGCTCCCGATTTTTTGGATCGCGCTCCCAATCTGCATGGACGCATGTTATTTTTCTGGGGCGGCCTCGATAAGCACATCACTGCTGAAAAACGCCGAGCTGTGGCTGACGCACTGACTGCGGCGGGAAAGCCCTTTGTGCACGCCGAATTCTCAAATGCCGATCATGGATTTTTTTGCGATGAGCGTTCCGCGTACCATCCGCAGGCAGCAAAAGAAGCTTGGACTTTGATGCAGGAATTTCTGAAAGATTAATTACCCTTCGGCTGTAACCGTGAGCACAACTTCGCGT
>JAICKN010000032.1 GCA_025927855.1 Terriglobales bacterium | reverse complement strand
CGCGCTAGACAAAACGCTCGTGGACTCGGCCAACACCGCCGGGGAAAAGATGCGCTATCAGTTGGAGCAACTTCGCGCCAAAGCTGCCCGGGCCGAGTTGCGGCAAACCGACGTGCTGGGCCGTCATGCCGAACTGCTGAGTCAGGCTCTGTTTCCTAACAAAAACCTGCAGGAGCGCGAGATCGGCGGAATTTATTTCCTCGCCCGCTACGGAAAAAAATTGCTGGAAGACGTATACGGCTGTATTCACACCGATTGCCTCGACCACCAAGTCATCACAATTTGATTGTGTTGATAAGCGGTGCGGGGACCGAGAGTGCTTGGTAGCGCGGCCGTCCCGGCGGCCGGTTCGGACGTGTGATTTTCTGGCAAAGCGAACATTCAATAATCAGCAGAATGCCGGAAACTATGCCACCGTCTTGGCTCCTTTCTCCTCTACCGGCAAAACGTCGGCGTAAACAAAGCCCTCGCGCGTGACCACTTCCCCGGATTCAACCGGTATTGGCCGGCGGAACATAGGGCCAGCGTGAACAAAGGTATGGAATTCACCGTTTTCTCCGCACGGATCCACCTCTGGCGGAAACTGATTTAGTGATTCAGCAGTAATATCCTGGCCAGCAAAGGCAGCGGGAAGCTTTTTAGGATCGAGGCAGACGATACGGGCACGCACTCCGGCATTCACCATTTGCAGGGCTAAATCGCGCGTAACGCATCCCCAGAGCGGAAAAACAGGTTCAAGCCCCGTTCCACGAAGACGGTCTTCGCGATACTTCCGGATATCCTCCAAAAATAAATCTCCAAAAGCCATCGCGGTGATTCCCTGGGCAACGGCATCGGCACATGCCTTGCGCATGGCTGCTTCGTAAACTTCGTTGCTGCAAGGCCAGGGCAAAGGAACTTCCCACAGAGGTAAGCTTGCCGCCTGGGCTTGCAGGCGCAGCAACTCCTGCCGCGTGCCGTGCATGGCAACGCGGTTAAATTCCTGATTCACCGTGGTAAGCAAACCCACCACTTCAACAGCCTCATTTTGCCGTAAGACATGAAGCGCCCAGGCGCTGTCTTTGCCGCTGCTCCAGGAGAGCAATACTTTCTTTTTCATGACTGTCCTTCAGCAGGTTACAACATCACGGGGCGCGGGAAGGCGGGAAGGAAGACTGCTCCAACATTTTCTTTGCCCTGCGGCTGCATAAACTCCCACCAACTGCGGCTACAATATCTGCATACCTTGTCCACACAGGATCTGACATGACAACCAGCATTGCACGTCCACAAGCCGCTTCGACTGAAATGCCTCCCGTGCCTTTGACTCTGGAAGGCTATGGCGTTTTGCATCAAATGTTGCGCTTTCGCTGGAGCGCGTGGCGTCCACTTCGGCCCTCACAAAAAACGGAAGCAATCCATGAGGCCAGCGGCCTTTTAGCCAAGTGGGAGCAGAATGCCAACGGACAATCGGCGCTTTTTTCTATGCTCGGACACAAGGGCGACCTGATGCTTGTGCACTTCCGCCCATCGTTCGACGAACTGAATCAGCTCGAGTTGCAACTGTCGCGTACGCGGTTGAACGAATACCTGGAGCCAACAACTTCTTACTTGTCGGTCATCGAGCTCGGATTGTACGAATCCACGCTAAAGGCATACAAAACGCTGGCGGAACGTGGGATCGAGGCTCATTCGGAAGAGTGGAAGCGTGAAATTGAGCAGACCATCGCCCGGCAGAAAGAGGCCATGCGCCCACGGCTGTTTCCTGAAATGCCCAAACATCGCTACATCTGCTTCTATCCCATGGACCGCCGGCGCGGCGAAGAGAAGAATTGGTATACGCTGCCCATTGAAGAGCGCGCGCGCCAGATGAGCGACCATGGGCTTGTTGGCCGGCGCTACGCGGGTGAGGTCAAGCAGATCATCACCGGCTCCATGGGTTTTGATGACTGGGAGTGGGGCGTGGACCTGTTCGCGGATGATCCCATGGTCTTCAAGAAATTGATTTACGAAATGCGTTTTGATGAAGTGAGCGCTGTATACGCCCAATTCGGCCACTTTTATGTTGGAGTACGCCGCTCCTGGTGCGAACTGGGCAAGCTATTAAATGGGCAGAATTCCTGATTTCTGCGAGGAACCAATGGCAACGCTCGGCCTGATCGAATACAAAGACGCCTCCCCGGAGGTGCGCGCGGTTTATGACGATATTATGGCCACGCGCAAAACCGATTGGATCAACAATTTCTGGAAGGCGCTGGCGCACGACCCCGTAACGCTGAAGCGGACGTGGGAAAGCATTAAGCAGATTATGGGGCCGGGCGCGCTCGATCCTTTAACCAAGGAAATGATCTACATGGCCGTGAGCATCAGCAACCAGTGCGGATATTGCACCGCCTCACACACTGCCTCAGCCCGCAAAAAAGGCATGACCAATGACATGTTCAAAGAACTTATGGCGGTCGTGGGTATGGCCAATGAAACTAATTCGCTGGTCTCTGGATATCAAATTGAAATAGACGAGCAGTTCAGGACGTAGCTATGCCTCATCAATTCACCACATCATATATTCAAGACGCTACATCCCTGTTCCAGTACTACAAGAAACTAGGGGAAAGCGCGATGGCCCAATTGCGCGATGACCAGCTCTTCTCCACGCTCGATCCCGAGATGAACTCCATCGCAATTATTATCAAGCACCTCTCTGGAAATATGCGTTCGCGATGGACAGACTTCCTAACAAGCGACGGCGAGAAACCCGACCGTAATCGCGACAATGAATTTGAGGGTTCTCCGCGAACTCGCAAAGAAATGATGAAGCTGTGGAATGATGGATGGCAGATCGTTTTAGGCACGCTGCAAACGCTTTCCGATTCGGACGTAAACCGGACTGTGACAATACGCGGCGAGCCGCATTCTGTAATGCAGGCCATCAACCGGCAGATTGCGCATTATGCCTACCATATCGGCCAAATCGTTTTTTTGGCAAAACATCTTCAGGAAAAGAATTGGAAGTCGTTAAGCGTGCCGCGAGGGAAATCAGCCGAATTCAACCGTAAAGTTGCCGCCGAAGAGGCGAGCCAGCGGTAATCAGGCCTTTCGCTTGGGTTTTTGTCTGGCAGCAGATTTCACCACAGGAGTTTTAGAAGCGCTGCGCTTTGGAAACTTAAACTCATAGCGCGCCATATCTACGCGCCTGCCGCGAAAACCCACGCCTTCAGCTTGCAGGCGCAGCCGCTGATCGAGCGCGTAGTCAGGGCTGACTTTGATTCCGCCTCCCGCCCCCAGCACCCGGTGCCACGGCAGTCCGAAAGATCTGCTGAGCACCCTGGCCACCAGCCGGGCTCCGCGCGGTTTGCCGGCAGCTTTGGCGATGGCGCCGTAGGTGCTTACTTTTCCTCTAGGAATTTGGCGGATGGCGGCAAGAATCCAGGCGCGCGTTTCGGCAACGCGCGCATCCCGGGCTTCCGCTTTCTGAAGCTTCCTTGAATGAACCTTTTGTAAGTCAGACTGCCTTGAGTCAACCAATGGAATCTCGCGCCATCCGTTGGCCTACGCGACCGCGCGAAAAGAATCGAGCGCCTGCTCGTCGCTGTCGTAGACGTCAAACACGGTCAGCAGCTTGGTGACTTGCAATAAATCACCCACGCGTTTGGTCAGGCTGGCGAGCTTTATCGCGCCGCCGGCGCTGCGGGCAGTGGTGTAGAGGGATACAATCGTTCCCAGCCCGCCGCTATCAATGTAATTCACTTCTCCCAGGTTCAGTATGATCTTTTTATTTTCCGGGATTGCCTTTTTTACGGCGTCCCGCAACGCGGCGGATTCTTCGCCAAAAATGATGCGGCCAGCGCAATCTACCACCAGAACGCCATCTACGGTGCGCAAATTCAATTTCAATTGCACGATTTTCTCCTTACCTCTTTGATCATTAAGAGCCTACCTTTTAGCGCGCATCTCTGCAAGTGACCGCAATCCGGCGTTGGAAATAAGGGAAAATAGCATGATATTTTCTCCACCGTGTTGGGCGGAGCGAGGCATTCTCTGGGCTTCCGAATCACGTATAATCGAGTGTCCTCGCCATGAGCTATCAGGTCCTTGCCCGCAAGTATCGTCCGCAAAAGTTCTCAGAAGTCATCGGGCAGGAGCATGTTACACGCACGCTGAAAAATGCCATTGAGCAACAACGGATTGCGCACGGCTACATCTTCAGCGGCCACCGCGGCATCGGCAAGACAACCGTCGCCCGCATCCTGGCCATGGCCCTGAATTGCCGCTCGGCGGAAAATCCTGTCCCGGAGCCCTGCGGCGTCTGCGATTCCTGCGTGGAAATCCGCGCGGGAAACTCCGTGGATGTGATGGAAATTGATGCCGCCACAAACCGCGGCATTGATGAAATCCGCGAATTGCGCGAGGGCGCGCGTTACCGTCCGGCGCGCGACCGTTTCAAAATTTATATTCTCGACGAGGCGCACCAAATCACCGATGCGGCATTCAATGCGCTGCTCAAGACACTGGAGGAGCCTCCGCCGCATGTGATCTTCATGCTGGCCACAACGCAACCGGAAGACATTCCACAGACCATCCGCTCGCGCTGCCAGCATTTCAGCTTTCACGCGGTTAAGTTCGAGGACATCCTCGGCCAGCTGAAAGAACTTATGGCCCGGGAAAAAATATCCGTGGAAGAAGACGCGCTGGCATTGCTGGCCGAAGCCGGTGACGGCTCAATGCGGGATGCGCTCTCCATACTTGACCAGGCCATTGCCTCTTCCGAAGGCGTACTCACCGCAGATTCCGTGCGGCAGTTGGTGGGCGCAGCCCCTTCGGCCGTCATGGAAGAATTAATGCAGGCTGTGGCCCGCAACTCCAGTGAAGACGCCCTGCGCATCGTGGACCGCCTGCTCAATGAGGGACAAAGCCCCGTGCACTTTGCCCGGCAGATGGCGCGTTTTCTGCGCAATGCTACCGTCGCCAAAGTTGCCGGGGCAGATTCTTCCCTGCTCCAGATTTCGAGCGATGAGCGGCAGCGCGTTGGACGCATTGCAGAACTGTTCAGCGAAGAAGATATGGCCCGGCATTTGCAAATCATGCTGCGCACGCATGGAGAGCTGGGGTACCGGCAGGAACAGCGCTTCTTGCTGGAATTGGGCGTTTTGAAAATGGTGCATGCGCAGCGGCTTTTGCCCCTGGAACAATTATTGAGCGAGGCCGGACCGGCGCGGCAGGCGTCGAGTTCTTCTCCTCAGCCGCATTCCACTTCATCAGCAGCATCGCGCCAACCGGCATTCGCCGGAGATAGGCCTCGAACCGCCGTCTCGGCACCTTCAAATCCATCGCCATTCAGCGCGGATTCCGCCCGCAAAGGGATCGGGAAGCCGCAGCTTTCGAGTGATCCTACCGGCTCAGGACCTCGCCTTGTCAGCAGCCCTGCATCCGGCGTGGGAGTTGTGATGGGCGCGGCTGTGGCCGTGGAGGAGCGATCACCTTTCCCGGGCACAATGGCGAACCCCATAGAGGCGCAGGAGGCCCCACAACCAGCAGCATCTCCACAGCAGACGGAACCAGTTTCCCTCGAAGAAATTCAAGCGGCTGTGCTCGACGCGCTTTCCAGCGCTCCTACGCTGGCGCACATGTTGCAAACCGGAGAATGGAAGCTGGAAGGCGGCGAACTGGTCGTCAGGGTTTCTGCTTCGCCCACGATTATTGAGATGTCGTTGGGAGCAGATGCGAAACGGCTGGCGATAGCTGCCGCAACGAACGCAGCAGGCCGCGCCGTAAAGCTCAAGGTTGTTTCCGGCGGAAGCGCCGCTCCGCCAAGTTCCACTCCCCGCGCGAGTTCCAACGGAAGCAGCCGGAGCCGCGCCGAACAGGAACCTGTAATCAAGCGTATGCAGGAAAAATTCGGGGCAGAGATTCGGACGATAATCGATTACAAAGTAAAGCGTTAATAGCGCAACCAATTTGTGGCCATAAAGTTTCACGAAGCGCAAAAGAGTCGAAAGAGGTCGTAAGCGATGGGCGGTTTTAATCTGCAGGATCTGGTCTCACAGGCAAAGCGGCAATATGAAGCGCTGCAGAAAAAGATGGAAGAGACGGTGGTGGAAGCATCTTCGGGCGGCGGCAGCGTCACCGTAAAAATGGATGGCCGCAAGCAAGTGCTGGGCATCAAGATCGAGCCGGATATGGTGAAAGCCGAAGATCTTGAAATGTTGCAGGACTTAGTCGCAGCCGCAATCAATGCCGCTGGAAGAAAAGTGGACGAAGCCATGCAATCCACCATGGGCGGAATGTTCGGCGGCATGGGAATTCCCGGACTCTGAAAAGCAAACACGCTTAAATTTACGAGGTCGTATGGGCCGTTTTGCCGAGCCGATGACGCGGCTCATTGATGAACTTAAGAAGCTTCCCGGCATTGGCAGCAAGAGCGCGCAACGGCTCGCCTTTTATGTGCTGCGTTCGAGCGATGCGGATGCGGAAGCCCTGGCCGCAGCCATTCGCGACGTCAAAGCCAGCCTGCGATTGTGCTCCGTGTGCAACAACATCACCGACGTTGATCCCTGCGTTTACTGCAGCAGCGCCACTCGCAATCAGCGCCTGGTCTGCGTGGTCGAAGAGCCCACCAACATCGCTGCCGTAGAAAAAACCAAACACTTCAACGGCGTTTATCACGTCTTGCACGGGTGTCTTTCCCCGCTGCATGGTATAGGGCCGGAGCAGTTGAAGATCGCCAGCCTCTTGCGGCGAGTGGAGAACGGCGGCGTGGATGAAGTGATCCTCGCGACCAATCCAACAGTAGAGGGCGAGGCCACGGCAACTTATCTCTCGAGCGAACTGAGGCGGCCCAGTCTGCGGGTCACCCGGATTGCCATGGGCATTCCCGTCGGCAGCGACATCGAATACACAGACGAAGTCACCATGCTCAAAGCTATGGAAGGCCGGAGGGAAATGTGAGGAGTATCCGTTAATCGTTGGCGCTGCTTTGGTGTTCCGGGGCCGGTTCTAAGAAACAATTGCGCTCATTTGTTTCTGGAGCCAGGCCTTCCGGCATGGAACCGCGGTTGTACTCTGCCATTCGGTTTTTCCACTTCAGAAAATCAGTAATAGATTGCGGCTCAATGCGCACCTCAACCCGCCGCAGGCTGGCGAGCAAAAGATTCATCTCGTAACGGAACCCTGTAGCTGTGCGCAGGTTCTTCTCTGATGGCTTGATCATTTCAACCTTGCGGTTCTTGACTTCCAAGAGGCCCCAGCCCACAGGCAAATCTTCCACCTGCAACATTCCCGAGGGAGCCATATAGAAACGCTCACATCCCAGGGCCTTCGCGGGGTTCTTGCGCCAGGCCTTTTCCCGGTCGGCAAGAAAGTCGCTGCGGGAAATTTTGCATTCCACCAGCACAGAATGGCATGCCTGCTTCCAACCGATAGCGTCCGGCATTTCGCCGCTGGAACAGGCCTGTTCAGAGAGCACGATGCCGCAACGGTACCAACGCAACCAGTCCACGGCTTTTTCTACCAACTGAGCATGAGTCATCAGAAAATTTTTAATGCAGATATGCGTAGAATGGAAGTATCCATCTCCACACCCTTGGAACTATATGCATCTTTTCCCGCCAGGCGCTCGGAATAGCAAGGCTTTATCAGCAAAAAAATAGGCAGACGCGAAGCGGTCTGCCTAAAAAAGTTCACTCTTGATCTAGCGAAGGTTTAGTGCCGGCCTCCGCCATGGCCGCCGTGACCACCGCCGCCGCGTCCACCGCGCCCTCCCCGCCCTGGGCCACCTCGCCCGCCGCCGCCATGACGCCGTCCTCCTCCGCCGGGCCTGCCGCCGCGTCCTCCGCGGTCGCCGCCCCGGTCGCCGGAATTTCCGCCATTGTGGCCGCCCGCGCTATCGCGGTTGAAATTTGGCTCCGGCTCGTCCGGAAAATCTCCGCCGCCCTCAATGGTAAGCGCAGGCGCGCCGGAACCCTCAGGTTCTGGCTCCTGCCCGCCTTCGGAAGGCGCCGCGCCTCCGCCCATCTTCGCCCTCTGTTCTTTCAGAATTGCTTTGCGCGAAAGGCGGATGCGGTTGCCTTCAATCGAAAGCACCTTGACCAGGACTTGGTCGCCTTCCTTGAGTTCGTCGTGAATATCAGCAATACGATGCTCCGCTACCTCGCTGATATGCAGCAGACCATCTGTGCCGGGCAGAATTTCGACAAATGCGCCGAAGTCTGCCAAGCGGGAGACGGTGCCCAGATAAGTCTTGCCGATTTCCGCGGTGGCGGCAATTTCACCAATAATCTGCAATGCCTTGGCTGCGGAAGCTTCATCATTGGAGGCGACTTTGACCAGGCCGGAATCTTCTACGTCAATTTTCACGCCCGTGCGCTCAACGATTGACCGGATCATTTTGCCGCCCGGACCAATCAGGTCGCGGATTTTGTCGGTAGGTATTTGCACCGTGTAGAACCGCGGGGCATAGGCAGAAATCTTGGTGCGAGGCTCGGAAAGGGCCTCATTCATCTTGCCGAGAATGAACAAGCGTCCGCGCTGGGCCTGTGCCATGGCCTCCCGCATGATCTGCGGTGTGATCCCCGCGACTTTAATGTCCATTTGCAGGGCGGTGATGCCCTCTGCGGTTCCGGCAACTTTAAAGTCCATGTCGCCGTAATGGTCTTCCGCGCCGGCAATGTCAGTAAGGATCGCGTACTGGCTTTCCTCTTTGACCAGTCCCATGGCGACGCCAGCCACCGGGGCCTTCAGGGGAACACCAGCATCCATCAGCGAGAGAGAGGCTCCGCAGACCGTGGCCATGGAAGACGATCCGTTCGACTCCAGAATGTCGGAAACCACGCGCATAGCGTAGGGCCAATCCGTTTCGCCCGGTAGAGCGGCCGAGACCGCACGTTCCGCCAATGCTCCGTGACCGATCTCACGGCGGCCAGCGCCACGCAGAAAACCAACCTCACCAACGCTGAATGGCGGAAAGTTATAGTGCAACATGAAGCGCTTCTTAGCTTCGCCCTCGAAGACTTCGAGCCGCTGCATATCGTCGGCCGTTCCCAAAGTAGTGGTGACTAAGGCCTGCGTTTCTCCACGAGTGAAAATTGCCGAGCCGTGGGTGCGGGGAAGTATTCCGGTCTCAATCCATATGGGACGAATTTCATCGAATGCGCGTCCATCCGGGCGGCGCTTGTTGTTGATGACTTCTTCCCGGAAGATGCGTTCGCGCAAAGTTTCGTAATAATGTTCGAGCTTGCGGCGGCCCGCGTCATCATCTTCGGCAAGTCCTTCGAGCAATTTCTTCTTGAGCTCACGGACGAGATTGTAACTTTCCGACTTGGGGTGCTTTTGCGTGTTGAGCCGGTCTGCGAGATCGTCACCAATCCGTTTCTTCAGGTCATTGTAGTAGGCTTCATCGAATTCCGGCGGCGCGACTTGCCGTTTTGGCTTGCCTGCTTTTCCGCGGAGATCGCTGATTGCCGCGCATATCTTCTTGATTTCGGCGTGGGCAAATTCAATTGCGTCCACGATGGTTTCTTCTTTTACTTCCTTGGCCCCCGCTTCGATCATGACGATCGCTTCCGCCGAGCCAACAACCATCAGGTCCAGCAATCCTTCACGCGCTTCCGTGTAGGTTGGATTCGCGATGAAACGTCCTTCTACCAGTCCCACGCGTACGGCGCCAATCGGCCCCATGAAGGGAATGTCAGAAATGGTAAGTGCCGCTGAAGCGGCGTTGATAGCGGCTACATTGGGATCATTTTCCGTGTCAGCCGAGAGGACAAAGGCAATCACCTGAGTTTCGCAGCGGAAGCCCTCGGGGAACAGCGGCCGTACTGGGCGGTCAATCATGCGGCTGGTAAGAATTTCACGCTCGCTGGGGCGGCCCTCGCGCTTAATGAAGCCGCCGGGGATGCGTCCGCCGGCGTATGTGTACTCGCGGTAATCCACGGTGAGTGGAAAGAAATCAATTCCTTCGCGAGGTTCCTGGTTTGAGGTGCCTGTGGCCAAAACCACGTTGTCACCAATACGAACTACGACGGAGCCGTGCGCCTGCTTGGCCAGCTTGCCAGTTTCAAAAGAGATAGTTTTACCGCCGGAGAGTTCAACTGTTACTTCTTGTTTCATGTTTTGCTTCCTTTTGGCAGGAGCACTGTGGGCGCGCGTTTTTGGACCGCGACACCTGCAAGAAAGTGCCCGAGTCGGGTAAGAACGTTCCTGAGAGCAATGCAGAAGGCATCAGCCCACGACACCGGGGACTCTGAGAAATGCAACACACTCATGCACCCCGGATCGCGAACGGACTCCTATTGCGCCGCAATCTGCCAGACGACTACTTACGCAGGCCGAGCTTGTGAACAACGGTCTTGTAGCGTTCGGAATCGTATGTCTTCAGATAGTCGAGCAGGCGGCGACGCTTGCTGACCAACATGAGAAGGCCGCGGCGTGAACCGTGGTCTTTCTGGTGCGATTTGAAGTGTTCCGTCAATTGACCGATTCGCTCGCTTAACAGCGCGATTTGGACTTCGGGACTGCCCGTGTCGGTGGGATGCGTGCGATGCTGATCAATGAGGCTTTGCTTTTGCTCTCGGGCTAACACTAACCTGATGCACTCCTGTCTTATTTTTCAATTTTCGTAGTAACGTTTACGAGGGTAACACGTTGATGGACAAGGTGTAAAGCCGGACAGCCACTCTCGCTCCAACAGTAATCTTAAAAACATCATCTAATTGGACTTATGATGGAAACCATGGTTCGCTGCGTCGAGTGCGGATATGACAATAACCCGCAATACCGCTTTTGCGGCATGTGTGGAGTAACGCTTCGTCCGCCGGAAGCCGCCCGCGATGCGCAAGATTCGTCGGGAAACCATTCCTCTGATCCGGTTGAACCTGTCAGCGGTCCATCCTTTTTGGGCCTTGCCGGGGATAATAGCCCCGGCGCTGAATACTTGCTGGAAGACACGTCCTCAGAGGGCCACGCTAAGTTATTTGCGTTTTTAGTGATCATCATAGCGGCCGCCGCTTTTCTGGGATGGCGATGGCATCACTACGGCTATATTTTGCCGAAAAATGGAATCGCAGCGATTACTTCGAAAAACCAGAATGCCCCGGCATCAGCGGCAGGCGAAAATGGCCAAATACCGCCCGGCGCAGAGAACGCCAGCGCCACACCAACGCCAGGCAGTACTGCGGAAAATACTTCCGCGCAAAATAGTTCTCCCGCAATTGAAGTGTTAGACAACCAACCATCAGTGAATGGGCAACCCGCAAATTCTGTAGGCACTACAGCCGCCTCAGGTCAGGGTTCAACTGAACAGGGTTCAACTGATCAGGCAGCCACCGAAAATGAGAGCGCAACCGAAAATACCGCCCAAGCACAAGACAACGGCACAAGCGGAAACCAGGAGACACCCCCAGCTGCAGCGCTCCACAATTCAGAACACGCGGCAGCGGGAGATTCCGCTGCCAAAACGCCTGCATCCGTCGGAACATCTTCATCGCCTTCCTCGTTCGAAAAGACGGCAAAAGCGGCCGCTCCAAAAGCTGCGCATGGCCAATCAGCCGCTCGCACAAAGCCGGCCCAGGCGGCAACTACGCCGGAGCAGTCGGAGAGCGAAGCTCTTGCCGTCCAGGGCGAACGCTATTTGTATGGAACCGGCGTGGCGCAGAATTGCGACCGGGCGCAGCGCAGTTTGCTTAGCGCGGCTTCCCGTGGCAGTGCCCACGCTGAGACGCTTTTAGGCGCTATGTATGCCACCGGCCACTGCGCCACGCGCAATTTGCCTACCGCTTACCGCTGGTTCGCCCGCGCGCTGCATCAGGAACCTTCAAACAGCCGCATTTCCGCAGATCTGGAAGTTCTGTGGAAGCAGATGACCCCGGATGAACGGCAATTGGCGACCAAAGCCGAATAGTCTTTCCCGGACTTTCTTCGCGGCATCCAAATCCGGCAGGGGAAATTATTTACAAAGCCCGCCCGCGGATCGCTTCCCAATTCTGCTTTTATTCGTCAGAATGGTGAATTCTGTTTCAGTCTTCAATTGAGAGAGGTTCCCGATGCGTATTCCCTATCTGCTTGGGGCTCTGGTTCTGCTCCTTACCGTTACGACGTTCGCTCAAACGGCTCCTGCCAACAGCCCTCAATTCAAGATTGACACCATGGACAAGAGCATTGATCCTTGCACCGACTTTTACCAGTATGCCTGCGGCGATTGGCTGAAAACCGCAACCATTCCTCCCGACCAGAGCGAATGGGCCAGCTTTATAGAACTTGAAGAGCGCAACCGGGACATTCTTCGCGGCATTCTGGAAAAGGCCTCCGTAGACAATCCTAATCGGGACGCCATTACGCAGAAAATTGGCGATTATTACAGTTCATGCATGGATGAGGCCACGGTTGATAAAGAAGGAATCGTCCCGCTCCAGCCCGAACTCGACCGGGTGGCCAAAGTCCAGAACAAACAAGAGTTGATTGATGCCGTGGCCCGCGCCTACATGATCGGGCCAAATCCGCTGTTTGTTTTTTATTCTTCCCCGGATTTGCACGATTCCAGCAAGGTGATTGGCAACCTGGATCAAGGCGGCCTTACCCTGCCCGACCGCGACTACTACATCAAAGACACGCCGCAAATGGTCCAAATGCGCAAGACCCTGACCGATTACATTACGCAAATTTTCACGCTGAAGGGCGAATCCGGCCAGCAGGCCTTCGAATCTGCGCAAACCATCCTGCGCATTGAAACCGAACTCGCCAAAGCATCCATGGACCGCACCTTGCGGCGCGACCCAAAGACCCAGGACCATAAGATGGCGCGAAAAGATGCGGACAAGCTCGCGCCCAATTTCCATTTGGAACGCTATTTTCATGACATAGACGCTCCTTCCTTCAACAATGTGAATGTCGCCAACCCTGACTTTTTCAAACAGGTGAATGGCGTAATCGCCTCGGAGTCCCTGGACGACCTAAAGACCTATGTGACTTGGCATCTCCTTAACGACGCCGCCCCCTACCTCTCCCAACCCTTCGTGGATGCCCATTTCAAGATGCGACAGGCCCTCACCGGACAAAAAGAGCAAAAGGCCCGCTGGAAGCGCTGCGTTTCTTATGTGGATCGTGGTCTGGGCGAAGCGCTGGGCCAAAAATACGTTGACCTGACCTTCGGCGCGGACGGCAAGCAGCGCATGTTGAAAATGGTGGATGCGCTCGAAGCTTCTTTGAAAACGGACATCCAGGACGTGAGCTGGATGACGCCTGAAACCAAGCACGAGGCCGAATTAAAACTGGAAGCGATCAAAAACAAAATTGGCTACCCTGATAAGTGGCGCGACTACAGCAAACTCAAAGTCGAGCGCGGCGACTTCCTGGGGAATTATTTCCGCGCCAATCTGTTTGAGTCCCACCGGCAAATCAACAAAATTGGCAAGCCGGTGGATCGCGATGAATGGGAGATGACTCCGCCCACAGTGAACGCTTACTACAGTGGCGCATTCAATGAGATTGTGTTCCCTGCCGGAATTTTGCAGCCCCCGTTTTTTGATAAAAGCGCCGACGAAGCCGTGAACTACGGCAGCATTGGCATGGTCATTGGCCATGAACTAACGCACGGCTTCGATGACGAAGGCCGCAAATACGACGCGCAAGGGAACCTTCATGATTGGTGGACGCCGCAGGATGCCAAGGCTTTCGAGAGCCGGGCGAGTTGCATCGCCAACGAGTATGGGAATTTCACCGCGGTGGATGATCTGAAGCTGAATGGAAAACTTACGCTGGGAGAAAATACCGCCGACAATGGAGGAGCGCGTGTTGCCTTAATGGCGCTCGAGAATACGCTCGCCGCCGATAAAAATTCCCCTGCGGCGAAAACACTGGACGGGTACACTCCCGAACAGAGGTTCTTTCTCGGATATGCGCGGGTATGGTGCGAAAAACGCCAGCCCGAATATTCTCGCATGTTGGTCAGCGTGGACCCACATTCTCCGGGAAAATACCGCGTAGATGGAGTGGTGCAGAACATGCCCGAATTTCAGAAAGCATGGGGCTGCAAAGCGGGCCAGCCCATGGTCAGCCAGAATGCCTGCCGGGTGTGGTAGCGGTTGGTCTGGTAAGCACCGCGGAGAAACGATGAAAGAGAAGCGATGAAAGATGATGAAAGATAAAATTGTTCTGGTCACGGGCGCGAATGGCGGATTGGGCAGCCATGTAACGAAGGCATTTTTAGCCACTGGCGCCACTGTGGCCGGGACTTCCCGAAAAATCCAGCAGGCTGAGTTTGCCGGATCCAACTTCGCCGCAATCCCGGCAGAAATTTCCAGCCTCAAGACCGCGCAGACGCTGGTAAACGAAGTGGTGGACCGGTTTGGACGGCTCGATGTGCTGGCGCATACTGTCGGTGGCTTCGCCGGCGGCCAATCCATTGCGGCGACCGACGACAGCACCTTCCTGCAAATGTTCAACATTAATTTGTACGCTACGTTCCACCTTCTTCGCGCGGCAGTCCCGGCGTTGCGCAAGAGCGGGCAGGGGCGCATCATTGCCATTGGAAGCCGGGCTGCCCTGGAACCCGGCGCGAACGTCGGAGCCTATAGCGCCTCTAAGGCGGCAATGGTTTCTTTGATCAAAACTGTGGCCCTCGAAAACAGCGACGCTGGAATTGCAGCGGCAGTCCTTCTGCCGGGAACAATTGACACGCCGGCAAACCGCAAATCCATGCCCAATGCCGATTTCTCCAAGTGGGTGCAGCCGGCAAATATCGCCGCGCTTATGGTGTTTCTCGCCGGTGAAGCGGGTAAGGAAATGAACGGCGCGGTAATCCCTGTTTATGGAAGTGTATGAACGTGGCTTTCTGAAAATTCCGGATCTCGTCGAATCGCGCCGCCAAATTGTGTCAGGGCTGGGAATCAGCTACCGGAGCAAGCTTGGCTGACCTCGGCAACAGGCCGTTGGCATCAAACGCAATAGTTTTTACCTCTTCGTAATCGCCTATCGAAGGCAGCTTCTTGCCGTTGAACCACAATTCCAGCGCGCCCACATTCCCCGCTTTGAGCGTAATCTCACTTTTTGCCGCAACCAGTTTTTCAGCAGAAGCGCCCAGCGTGTCCTGCAGGACCTCTTTGCCGTCGGCTGTAATCCGAAGCCAGCAATCTTCCTTCGCCTTGATAACAACGGAGAATTCGCCGGGGACAGTCGCGATTTGCGGTAATGCTTGCGCTAACTTTTCCGGCGATGTCTGCTGCGCCGCCACAACTTTCGGGGGCTTAACTTGACTTGGAACATTCGGTCCGGAGTTCTTCCCCCTCTCCGTGGATTTCACAGCCGCGGGCTTTGCATTTGCGCTCTGCTGCGCGGCGATATCACTGTCCCGCTCTTCAGCGGAAACTTTGCTTTCGCGCAAAGAATGGAAATACAAAAATGCGAGCGCAGAAATAAGAAGAACGAACGCTACAACACCCGCCCGCCATGGAATTTGTTCGATCCGGGAAAATATTTTCGAGGCGATGTTTTTGGCGCTATCTCCCCGCTCGCTCGGCTCCGGTTCGGATAAAGTTGGCGCTGCCATTTCGCCCACAGCTTCCAGATAGCTTGCTACCGCCTCTTCTTCGTCAATTCCAATCTGCCGCGCATACGCTCGGACGAACGCTTTATTGAAAATACCTCCGGGTAGTTGGTCGAAGTGTTCGTCTTCCAGGGCCCGAAGGAAACGTGTGCCGATCTTTGTGGACATGGCAATCTCTTCCAGGCTTACTCCCTGGCGCTCTCGTTCCCGTTTTAGCCATGCTCCCAAAGGAACCACTTACGGCCTCGCTTTTTAATAATTTACAAGGATGTCAACATTATGCCCCTCATAGCCATGGCGGGAAAGTCCCATCTGTAACCTTAAGGTCACAAATCTGCCCATCTCGGCGTTCTTTTAGGCCTTACGGCCTCTCGGGACGTAGCTTGGCGGGTTCCTGTTACCAAGGTTCATTGCCCCCAATTCCAAGTGCCTCATATAATTACAGCTTACTTCCCTCCAGGGATTGTGCTTTTTTATGTCCATGGCCACCGGCGCACAGGCGAACCGCCACCTTCAGGAACTCAGCATTTTTCACGATGTGGCCAAAGCACTTACCTCTTCCCTTGATCTTGATTCGATTCTGCAAACCATCATGGAGAAAATGGCAGAGTATTTCCGTCCGGATACCTGGTCGCTGCTCATGGTGGACGAGGAACGCGAAGAGCTTTACTTTGCAATAGCGGTCGGGACCGCATCCGAGGCATTAAAAAATGTCCGCCTCAAAGTAGGAGAAGGAATCGCCGGGTGGGTGGCAAAGCACGGTGAGCGCCTGGTCGTGCCCGATGTAATGAATGATCCGCGTTTTGCGAAACGCATTGATGAAATGACGAAGTGGGAGACCCGCTCCATCATCTGCGTGCCACTGCGCTCGAAACACCGCGTGCTGGGCGTGATTCAGCTCGTCAATGTCAACATGAAGCACTTTAACGACCAGGAGGTCTTCTTCCTGCAATCGTTGTGCGACTACGCTGCCATTGCTATTGAAAATGCCCGGTCGGTCGAAAGAATCCAGGAACTCACAATCACCGATGATTGCACCGGGTTATTCAACGCGCGTCACCTCTACAAAACGCTTGAGACCGAGGTCTACCGCTCTTCGCGCTTTGGATACGAATTTACCGTGCTCTTTATTGACCTCGACCACTTCAAACAGGTGAATGACACGCATGGCCATTTGATTGGCAGCAAGCTGCTGAATGAGATCGGTTATTTGATCAAGGCACAGCTTCGCCTCATTGACTATGCCTTTCGCTATGGTGGCGATGAATTTGTTGTGCTGTTGCCGCAAACCGGAAAAGAAGCGGCGACGGTCGTCGCCAAGCGGCTACGCGACAGTATGCGCAGCAGTATGTTTTGCAGTGAAGAGGGATTAAACCTGAACGTGCGAGCATCCATCGGGCTTGCCACCTACCCGCATGACGCAAAGACGCCGCACGACGTCATACGCCAGGCCGACGAAATGATGTATCTGGTAAAAAACACCACCCGGGACAACATCGGCATTGCCCAGCGCGGCGTTATGAAATAGAAGCTCCTGCCGGCCCTTGTAGCCGGCAGGAAGCAATCACGCAGCATTCGCAATGTAGTGCTCTGGATTTTCTTCAAACTTCTCCAGGCACTCGTCGGAGCAGAAAAAGTAGCTCTTCCCTCCATAATGCGATTCGAATTCTGATTTGGTTTCATCTACTTCCATGCCGCATACAGGATCTTTCACCATACAGACCTCCTCATCTCAGGAATAGCGACTGGTTCTTGGATGGCGGGAGGGGCCAATGCGTTGAGAGTTGAAGCGGATTCAGAGCGGCGCCCGACGCATCTTCGATCTGCAACTTGGGATTTGCGCCGAAAATTTTGTGATGATCACAAATTCCTGCAGTCTTTCAAGACTGTAACCTGATTAGTAAACACGGGGCGTCCGTAAATAAATTGGCGATTTGCCTCAAGTTTTGTGGGTCCGGTTGCAGGCGCATGGGATATTTCCCTGCTAGTTCTTGGAGTTGCACAAAATTTTTGTTGACTTCCACAGGGCATTTACCGCACAGTACGCACCAGGTTTGGAACCAAGTACCTTGTTTGATTCCAGGAGAAGCCCGCTCTGGCAACTCCCACCCTAGATGGCGACCACATTAGCTCCAGTAGATTCAAGGGAAGTAATTCGCTGCGATCGCTGCCTTCTGGTTCAGTTCCGTACAACCAACAACCTTTGCCGGCGCTGCCATACCTCTTTAGATGAGGAAGAGCCGGAAGTTCTGGCCCCGGCGCCTGTGCCGCAAAGCATGCCCTTGCACCACGGCGGTCATGGACATTTGAACCTTGCCGCATCCATTCGCGCCTTGCGGTTGCGCAGCGGTTTGAGCCAGCGTCAGTTGGCCGGACGCATGTCCGTGCCGCGCACGTACGTCTCGAAGATTGAGAACGAGAAGGCGACCCCTACACTTTCCTCCCTGGAACGCCTGGCCAGGGCCCTCGAGGTTGCCGTCCCTGAGTTGCTCTCCGGCGGTGAGCGCAGCCGCCAGGAAGAAGTGGCGGACCTGATGAAGGACCCCTTCATCGCGGAGATGATGCCTTTTATCTCCCAGTTGAATGGCATGCAGATGTCAAGTGTGCTCACCCAGGTGCGCGACTTGACCATCCGTCCGCGCCGCACTGCATAACTCAGCACGCTAGCCACGCAAATTCACCAGACAGCGCGGACAGAAATGTCCGCGCTGATTTTTTGTTTTGTTCATAAAATGAAATGCCAAAGCCATTCCCCAGATTCCCCCCCGCCTGCCTGCTTCTTCCGGGATCGTAAGAATTTTCCCTCAAGCAACTTTGAGCGGAGCGGCCGTAATCTGTAAGATAGTAAAGAGCAGATGGAAACGACCGACAATCCGGTAAGCGCTCAACAGCCTTCAAATCCCTCCCCGGAGCCCAAAAGTCAATCGAGTGTTAGGCCCATACTTACGGTATGGCTGCGAGACTTGGTTGCTGCCCTTGCGATCTCCTGCTTCATTATTATTTTTCTTTATCAGCCTGTGAAAGTGGAAGGCACCAGCATGATGCCCGGGCTGGATGACCAGGAGCGGATATTCGTAAACAAATTCGTCTATCGCATGGAGCCCATTGAACGCGGCGATATTATTGTGTTCCGTTATCCGCGGGACACATCGAAGAGCTTCATTAAGCGCGTGATCGGCGTGGCCGGAGACCATATCCGCATTGACCAGGGCCAGGTTTACGTCAACAACAAACCTATTGAAGAAGATTATGTTTTGCCGGCGTACGAGGACCAGCGGTCCTACCCGGATACCGTGGTCCCTCCGCACAGCTACTTTGTTTTAGGCGACCATCGCAATATGTCGAATGACAGCCGTGATTTTGGCCCGGTGAACATCGGCTACATTTACGGCAAAGCTGTATTCGGTTATTGGCCCATGGACAAGATGGGCCGCGTGCGTTAGCCCCTTCCAAAGTTATTCCGCATTTTTACTGGCGTATTCTGGGATTGACTACGGAATACAACAGGTCCGTGAGGAAGTTTACTGCCACATAAGTAAGCCCAATGGCGAGAATGCATCCCTGCACCAGGTAATAATCCCGATTGTCAATCGCCTGGATGGTCAGGCGGCCAATGCCCGGCCAGGAAAAAATTGTTTCCGTGACAATCGCCCCGGCCAGGAGCGCTCCAAATTGCAAACCCAGCACCGTAACCACAGGAATCATGGCATTGCGCAAGGCATGCCGGTAAACGACCACTTGTTCGGAGAGGCCCTTCGCCCGCGCGGTACGTATGTAGTCCTGCCCCAACTCTTCCAGCATGGAGGTGCGAACCATGCGCGTGAGTATGGCGGCCAAAGCTCCCCCCATGGTGATCGCGGGCAAAATAAGATGCGCAAGGCTTCCCGCGCCGGAAACCGGCAACCATCCCAGCTTGATGGCGAAAAATAAAATCAATATGGGGCCAAGGGCAAAGTTGGGAAATGACAGCCCAAACAGGCTGACCACGCTCAAGGTGCGGTCATCCCAGCGGTCGCGGCGGCGGGACGAATGCACGCCCGCAGGGATGGAAAGCAGAATTGCAATCAGCAACGCCCCAAAGGTCAGCTCCAGCGTGTAAGGATAACGCTGCGCAATGAGAGTGCTGACGCTCTGGTTGAAGCGCAGCGACGGGCCGAGGTTCCCATGCAGCACGCCATTCCAATAGCGCACATATTGGGTACCGATGGGCACATCCAGTCCATACGCGTGGCGGGCGGCCTGCACGTCCGTTGCGGGAGCGCCTTCTCCCAGCATTTGCAGAATAGGATCACCGGGTACGAGGTGAATCAGGAGGAATACCAACGAAACCACCAGCCAGACCACAGGCAAGGTATAAAGCGCCCGGAAAGAAAGATAGCGAAGCATGCGGTATGAGCAGTTTCCCAGCCTGAAATGTGAGTAGATTTTACTGGAACGCCGGGGAGAAGAGCGTTGTGTCTTTGGATTCGCGAAACCCGCTGAGCTACTGCGGCCCCCGGCAAGCCGCGCAATAGCCACCGATCTCAAAGCGGGAAACTACAATCTTGAAGCGGCAATCTTTTTCGATTTGCGCTTTTAAGCTTTCAAAATGATCGCTGACGAATTCGCTGATTTTTCCGCAGCGCAAACATGCCATGTGAATATGATCGCGGTTCAGCTTGCGTTCGTAGTAATGGCCTTCCCCGTGTATGTGCATTAAATCGAGTTCGTCAATCAGGCCATTGCGCTTAAGCAGCTTTAATGTGCGGTAAACCGTGCTGCGGTCCACCGATGGATCAATCTTCTTGGCCTTGCGAAGAAGCTGGCTGGCATCCAGGTGCTTCGTCGCAGTCTCCATGACCTGCAGAATCGCGCGTCGCTGTTGCGTCATGCGAATGCCGCGCTCGGAAAAGTGCGCCTGCAGCCGCCCGGGAATTTCAGTTTTTGGAAGCGGCATAGTTCTCTTTTTGGACTGCGCTTTCACCAGTCGCAACTGGTCGCAAACAGAATGCAACGGAATTATCGCCGCTGCCTTGACAGCGGAGATCCCCGCCTT
>JAICKN010000169.1 GCA_025927855.1 Terriglobales bacterium | reverse complement strand
GCGCGCGTGAGCATCGCATGCGAAAAGTCTGCTCCAATAATGCCCTGCCCAGCCGCGTTAGAAACCAGCTCTTTCGCTTGTTTCTGCAAGGCAAAGGTCATGTCACCGGTGCCGCAACATAAATCCAGCACTCGCGCATCCCGCTTTTCTAAAATCCGGGAAAAACTCCGCGCCGTCCGCTTCCACCAAAGCCGGTCTATGTTGCAGGAAAGCACATGGTTCAGCAGGTCATAACGCGGCGCAATCGAGGTAAACATTTCGCGCACCGCTCGGGCAGCGGATTGCGTGTCCGCCGCGCCTTCCGGAGCTGCGCCTATCACTTGAGTTTTGGATGGTTGATTCACACAATGACTTTAACGAACTGCCCGCGCCGCTTCAAAACGGCGGTTGACTCTTCTGCGCGGCAGCGCGCGTAACCCGTCCACCGTATTGAGCACCAGTTGTGCCGGGACATTGTTCACAATCTCCACTTTTCCAATGCGGATCGGCAAAACAAAATGCACGACTCCATCGCGGGTCTTCTTGTCCGCCTGCAGTAGCCGCAGAATGTTCGCGCTGCGCGCCGTCACAGAAGGTAGCGGTCCAAAACCCAGCACGGCATTTTGCATCCTCTGCGATGCCGCATCATCCAGCTTGTCCATTCCCACCGCGATCCTCGCTGCCGCAATCATGCCCCAGGCAACGGCTTCTCCATGCAGGAAATAGCGGTATCTGGTTTCTGCCTCAAGCGCGTGGCCAATCGTATGCCCTAAATTCAGCACGCGCCGCAAATCGCCTTCGCGCTCGTCCGCGGATACAACTTCCGCCTTCAGGCGCACCGAATCCGCAATCACCCGCTCCAGTTGCGCGGCATTCCGGCGCAGAGAGGCAATCTTCGTTTTTTCCAACTCATCAAACAGCCCGGGCAATCCAATGATTCCGGCTTTCAATGACTCATAAAGCCCCGCGCGGAATTCGCGCTCCGGCAGCGTCGAGAGCACTTCCGGGTCAATCAAAACGGTGCGGGGCTGATGAAACGTCCCCACTAGATTTTTGCCAGTGCGCAAGTTCACGCCGGTTTTGCCACCGATCGCCGCATCCACTTGCGCCTGCACGGTCGTGGGAATTTGCACCACGTCGATTCCGCGCATGTATACGGAAGCCAGAAAGCCTGTAACGTCGCCCACTACGCCGCCGCCAAATGCCAGCAGCGCTGCGTTGCGGTCCGCGCGCAACGTCGTCAATTTTTCCGATAGCTGTTCGACTGTGGCCAGCCGCTTATAGCTCTCGCCATCTTTCATCTCAAGGAAAGTGGCCGTGAGTCCCGCCTTCTTCAACGCGGTTTCCAGCTTTTTCCCCCAACGCCGGCGGACGGGCGGCACTGTGACCACAAACAGGCGCTTCTTCGTACCCAAAATTTCGCGCAGATACCCGCCTGCCTGCTCCAGAAGGCCGTGGCCAATTATGGCTTCGTACGAAAAAGATTTGGTTGTGACGGGTATGCGGACCATGAGCTTTCCATCATAGCGTACTCTCTTCTTTCGCCCACAACCTGGCCAATCGCGTGTCCGCTGCAAACGCGTGTTACCATTTTTTATTCATGAAACGCGCACCCGCGGAAACTGATTTTCTCGTCATCGGAGCAGGAGTCGCCGGCCTGCGCGCTGCCATTGAGCTTTCTTCCGCAGGCCGCGTCACCGTTCTGGCCAAACGCGAAGTGACGGAATCCAATACGCAATGGGCGCAGGGCGGCATTGCCGCCGCCCTCAGCGATGAAGACGAGATCGGCCTGCATCTCCAGGACACGTTGAACGCCGGCGACGGCCTGTGCAATGCCGAAGCCGTTAAGGTCCTCGTCGGCGAAGGCCCGGAGCGGATTGAAGAACTCATCCAGTGGGGCACAGAATTTGACCGCAACGGCACAAAGCTGGCATTTGGAAGAGAAGGCGCCCACAGCCGCAGCCGCATCCTTCACGCCCACGGAGATTCCACAGGCCGCGAAATTGTCCGCGCCTTGTATGCCAAAGCAAAAACCTCGCCCAGCATTTCTGTATGCGAGTTTGAATTCTCTACCCAATTGCAAATTGCCGGCGGACGTGTCTACGGCGCAAGCCTGATTGATGAAGCCGGAGAAACCAACCAGATCGCCGCTTCCGCCGTTCTTCTCGCCAGCGGAGGCCTCGGCCAGCTTTACCGCAGCACGACCAATCCATTAGTCGCGACTGGAGACGGTGTCGCAATGGCTTTTCGCGCAGGCGCGGAGATCAGCGACATGGAATTTATCCAGTTCCATCCCACGGCCCTGTACCTGAAAAATGCTCCCCGGTTTTTATTGTCGGAAGCGTTACGCGGAGAAGGCGCGTATCTGCGCAACAGCGAGATGCTGCGCTTTATGCCCAAGTACCACGAAATGGCTGAGCTCGCGCCGCGCGATGTCGTCGCCCGTGCCATTGTTCATGAGTTGGAAATAAGCAAAATGCAAGACCCGGTCGTGTACCTCGACCTCACGCATCTGAATGCCCGGCATCTCCAGGAGAGATTCCCGCGGATTTACTCCACCTGCCTTCTCTACAATATTGATATCACCACCGATCTCATCCCCATCCGCCCGGCCGCTCACTACTCCATGGGCGGGGTCCGTACCGGCCTGGATGGCCGCACCACTCTTCCCGGCCTTTATGCCGCGGGTGAGGCCGCGGCTACCGGTGTTCATGGCGCAAATCGCCTGGCCAGCAATTCCCTGCTCGAAGGTTTAGTATTCGGCGCACGCGCCGGAAAAGCCATGCGCAATGAACTGCAACAATCAAACCGCCTGCCCGCTAAAACTTCAGCGCCGGTCAGCGCCAGGAACGAAGCCGATGCGGAAAAGGCCATCCGCGAAATTCAAGACCTGATGTGGCAGGATGCAGGCATCGTTCGCAGCGGCGCAGGCTTGAAGCGGACGATGGAGCGGATTAAAGAAATAGGTCCGGCATTAATAAACCCGCAAAGCCGCCGTGGCTGGGAAGCGCAGAACCTGCAACTTGCAGCGGCGTTGGTGACCCGCGCCGCCTTCGCCCGCCAGGAAAGCCGCGGAGCGCATTATCGGATCGACTTCCCCGCTCATGATGATGTTCATTTCTGCAAACACTCCGTGATTCGGGGCGAATCGGTGCGGTTCGAATAATCTGCTTTTAAGCTGCAATTGAGAGCTGGCTTACGCTTTTACCGGGGCTTTTCGCAGCAAAGATCCCACGACTGACAGAAGCAAAATTCCCGCCACAATGCACAAGGCCCACTCTGTCGGAAATTCGTAAAAATGAGAAACCAGCATCTTGCCACCCACAAACACCAACACGATAGATAATCCGTAGTGCAGATAGTGAAAGCGCTCCATCAGCCCAGCCAATGCAAAATACATGGAACGCAATCCTAAAATGGCGAAAACATTTGACGTATACACGATAAAAATATTTAGCGTGATGGCTAAAACCGCCGGAATGGAATCCACCGCAAACAACACGTCGGTCGTCTCCACCACTACCAAAACAACCAGCAAGGGAGTGGCATAAAGGGCCCCTCTCCGCACAAAAAATTTGCCGCCGGCGTAGTCTTCCGTGACCGGAACGAATTTGCGGAACGCGCGCAGAACCGGGTTCTTTTCCGGATTAATCTGCGTGTTTCTCTGCCTAAGCAGATGAAGTCCGCTGTAAACAAGAAGGCCGCCAAAAACATACACGACCCATTCGAAGTGGTGGATGAGCTTCACCCCTACCACAATGAAAATGGCGCGCATAATTAACGCGCCCAGAATTCCCCAAAACAATATTTTATGCTGATGCGTGGGAGAGACCCGGAAGTAACGGAAAATGAGCAGGAAGACAAAAAGATTGTCCACGCTCAAAGAAAATTCGATGACGTAGCCGGTAATAAACTCCAGGCTGGCCGTCCGGCCTTGCCAGCCATATAGCAGAAGCGCGAAGCCGCAGGCCAGGCTGATCCACAACACAGTCCAGCCAATGGCCCGCCGCAGGCTCACCTCGCGCGGGCCCCGCTGGAACACGCCGAGATCGAGCGCCAGCATGGCCAGCACAAAAAGATTGAAAAATATCCAAAAATATAATGGGCTCAATGAACGCACCCGAGCGTGAATTCAACAGCCACGTCTGATTATGAACTGACCTGCGCGAAATGCTCAAAACTAAAGCAGGCCTAAGACCAGATTACAACTACCTGGGAGGGACCGCTGGCATCGCGTTCAGAATACTCACCGTTTCCAAAATCACATTGCCTGCAATTTGCAGGCTCCGCGGGCTTAATTTGTCCATTGTGTCCTGCGGGGTATGCCAAAAAACATTCCCGTAGCCATAGTCAAAATCAATCAAATCGGCGCAGGCAACTCCCAATTGCACAAAAGGAGTGTGATCATCCTCAACGATCAATTCGCGATGAAAAAAATGGGACTGCTCGCCAAGCCGCTTTGCCGCCTCGTAAATCACAGGTTCCAGCCATGGAGCCGAACTTTGGTCGCGGTCTATATTCAGGTCGGCATCGCCAATCATGTCCTCCACAATAAATGCCTTGATCTTTTTGAGTGTGCCGTCCTGTTCCCAGGCTTTCGCTAAATGCCGCGTCCCATACACGCTATCTGTGGAAGTCCAGTCCTTCATGGCCTCTTCGCCATCGGTCCATAGCAGCCAAACGGTGTAACCCTCCGGCTTCTCCTTGCGGAGTTGCTCTGCCAGTTCCAGCAATAATCCGGTGGAGGAACCCCCGTCGTTTGCCCCTACATAGCCGTTGTTGCGGAATGGATAGTTCGTATCGTAATGCCCGGCAATGATGATGATCCCGTCCTTCGTTCCCGGAAATTTCGCAATGATGTTATGGATGGGAAATTTTCCTTCAACAGTGTCCGCGACAAAATCGTCGTCCTGCACATCAATACCCTTCAAATGCGCATGAATGTACGCTTCCAGCTTTTTGTGATTTTCGCTTCCCACCGGACGGGCGCCAAACGCAGTCACTTCTTTGGTGTACTTCCAGGCGCGGCTGGCATCAACCGAAGGCAACGGGCCGGAATCGGCCGGCAGACTAGCAGAATTAAATTGGACGCTCCCTTTTTCCGGATCTGCATGACCGCTGGCCTCCGGCGGCTCAGCTTTCTTCCCGCTGCAAGCAACCAAGGCTACGATGAAGACCACGATCAGCAGGGAGCAAACCGGAACGCGGCTCAATTTCCTGGAGAAATCTTCTGGCGATTTCCTCATCCGCCCCTTTTGGCTTCGCGCGCCTTGCGTTGTTTCGGATGGACGAACCATGCGATCCCTATGCTTAAGAAATACAGCCCAATCATGGGCGCGGCAAAGATGCACATGTTCAGAATGTCAGTAGTTGGAGTGAGAATAGCGGCAACAATGAATATCACGAGGATTGAGTAGCGCACATTGCGCCACATCCAGCCCGCCGAAACAACTCCCATCAATGCCAAAAAGAAAACCAATATTGGCAGTTCAAAAACCACTCCCAGGCCAAGAATGACCGTGAGAAAAAGGTCCGTATACTCCCCAATTGTGATCATTGGCTGGAACTGCTTGCCATAGCCAATAAGAAATTCCAGCGCCTGGGGAAAGACCATGCGGTAGCCAAAATAGCCCCCGGCCAAAAACAGCGCTACCGTCGAAAACATGAAAGGCACTACATAGCGTTTTTCTTTACGGTACAGGCCCGGAGAAATAAACATCCATACCTGGTAAAGCAGGAACGGCGAAGTCACAAAAATCCCCGCCAGCAGCGCCGTTTTCAAATAAAGATTGAACGGCTCAATCGGATTCAGGAAGGTAAGTTTTGCCGGAGAGCCGTTGATCTTGAGCGCTTCAATCACTGGCTTCTGCACCAGATCGTAAATTTTTTGTGCATACTCCCAGCACGCCAGGAATCCCACGGCCACCGCGATTACGCAATACACCAGGCGGCGGCGAAGTTCTTCCAGATGCTCCAAAAAACTCATGGCAGGCATAGTTTCGGCGGGCTGTTCTCTCGGAACTTCGGCTGTAAGTTCAGGCATGGGGAATATTCACTTCAGCAGGCGCAGGCTCCACTTCCGGCGCGTGTTCCGGAGTAAGAATTTCCGGCTCCAGAATTTCAGGCTTTGGCGTCGAGACCGCGATTGTCCCCTGAGGAGGTTCCGCCGGGGGCAACGCTGCCTGCTGGTTCTGCACTTCTAATTGCTGAATTTCATTCTCAATTTGCGCCTTAAATTCGTTGGAGGCGCGCTTGAACTCATTCAGCGCCTTGCCTATTTGGCGGCCAATTTCCGGAAGCTTTTTGGGACCAAAGATGATCAAGGCAATCAAAAAAAGAAAGACCATCTCGGAAAATCCGAAATTCATGCTCCAATCATACTGCCTGCACAAATTAGCGGCAAACAGCGCAAAATCTCCGCGTCTTCTTTCCTCCATTCTTATCGTAACTGGTTGATGGTGAATGTTATGGAAGGGCATTCTGCCGGGCTGCGGGAGTAGCCAAACATGCTATACTCACTCAAGATGCGGTGCTGGCACACGGAATTCCAATAACGCTAGCCCCGAGGAATTAAAAAGATGGTTGGTAGTTCTCGCCGTTCTCTTGCTCTTATAGTTTTTCTTCTTGTCACCTGCGGTTTCCTTGGCATGCTTTTCGGGCAAAAGATCACGCCTGCCGCTGCCCCTAATAGCGACGATCAAATCCGCGACAGCATCAAGGAATTCACCGAGGTTTACAGCATCGTCGAGCAGAATTATGCCGAACCCGTAGATCCCGATAAAGCCATCTACAACGGCGCGATCCCAGGCATGCTGCACGTGCTCGATCCGCATTCGAATTTCTTCGATCCAAAATCTTATTCCTTGCTCAAGGAAGACCAGCAGGGCAAATACTACGGCGTCGGCATGCAGGTAGGACCGCGCAATAACAAAGTCATCGTAATAGCGCCTTTCGTGGGCAGCCCGGCGTACCGCGCTGGAATCCGGCCCGGGGACATCATCGCGGCCGTAGATGGCAAGGCCACCGACAACATGAGCACCTCTGACGTCGCCGACCTGCTCAAAGGACCCAAAGGTACCACCGTCCATATCACGATGTTGCGCGAAGGTTCCGAGAAGCCGCTTGAATTCACCGT
>JAICKN010000042.1 GCA_025927855.1 Terriglobales bacterium | reverse complement strand
TCTCATGGGTTTTATTAATCGAGGGTTGCAGTGGAACAGCGTGGCAGGAAATACCATCGCGAACGGCTACGGGAAGCGCTTCGCGAAGAGCTGGAAACGATTGTGGAAGGCGAGCTGGGAGACCCGCGAATAGGTCTTGTGAATATAAGCTCCGTGGAGCTGGCGGAAGATGGCCGCTCGGCCCATGTATGGGTGGCGGTTACCGGGGAAGATGAAGAGGCTGAGCAGTCGCTCAAAGGGCTTCAGTCCGCCGTGGGATTTATTCGGCATGAACTGGTGGAGCGCTTACAACTGCGCAGGGCCCCAGAGCTGTTTTTCCATCTGGACCGCTCGCGGAAAGCAGAAGCGAGAATTGACGAATTGCTGAAGCGCACGACCAGGAAGAAAAGTAATGTTTAGAAATAGGGAATATTCGGCGGAGATACTTGCAGGAGTCGCCTAGCTTTTAGCGGCGATCGTCGTCGGGAAATTAGACATGTAGCGCTCAAAATCTCATGGTGAAAGAAGTGCTCCAGCAAATCGGACAGCGGGACCGGTTCGTGCTCACGTCGCACGCGCGGCCCGATGGCGATGCGATCGGCTCTGCGCTCGCGTGCTGCCAGATTCTCCGTCTGATGGGCAAAACTGCCGACGTGGTAATGCGGGATGGAGTCCCTAGAATCTACCAGTCGCTTCCATTCTCGGAGACTGTGGTGCAAAGCGAACGGGTCAACGGCAACTATGAGGCAGCCATCATTCTGGAGTGCGACAGCATTCAACGCACACGGTTGCAGGGACTCGAGAACCATTTTCTTATCAGCATTGATCACCACCTGAGCGGCAAACCTTTCGCCAATGTGAACTGGATTGACCCGACCGCGGTCGCCACCTCGGAGATGATTTACCGGCTGGCGCGCGAAGCGGGAGTGCGGATTTCACCGGAGATTGCGACCTGCCTGTATACCGCCCTGCTCACCGACACTGGCTCCTTCATGTTTGAAGGCACAAACGACCGCACATTTTCTTTGGCGCGGGAGTTGGTGCTCGCAGGGGCGAACCCGGCCCATTGCGCGCGCAATATTTATTTTGGCCATTCCACGGCAAAAATGCGCCTGCTGGGCGCGGCTCTTTCCAATCTTCACCGTGAAGGGCCGCTGGCGTGGATTTCGGTTTCGCAGGCGCAGATGGAACAATGCGGGGCGCGCGAGGAGGACTGCGAAGGACTGGTGAACTATGCCCTTTCCATCCAGGACGTCGAAGTTGCGGTATTCTTCCGGGAGCTGCCGGAGGGACGCTATCGCGTGAGCTTACGCAGTAAAGGCGCGGTGAATGTGGCTGCCGTGGCGGAACGCTTTGGCGGCGGAGGACACCAGTGCGCCAGCGGACTTTCCCTTCCCGGCCCGCTTTCAGCCGCGGCAGACAGAGTGTTGTCAGAATTACGGCGCAACTCCTTCGTACAATAACAAAATGCAAATTTCAGCCGCACGGCAAGCTCTTTCATTCTTAGGCGCAGCGCTCATCCTAATCGCGTACGCGGGACACCAGATGAATTGGATGGATTCGCGCAAGACCGCCTACAACCTTCTCAATGCGGTCGGCTCCGGCATTCTAGCCTATATCGCCCTGCACCCTTTTCAGGTAGGCTTTGTCGTACTGGAAGTGAGTTGGTCGCTGCTCAGCCTGTTTGCATTGTTTCGCCCAAGAGTTGAGGGACAGAGTTGAAGGACATAGGTGAATGACTGAGCGCCGCCCATTGAGCAGGGACCTTCTTTTGCTCGCCTGCTTTTGCGGCTTTTTCTTTTTTTTTGGCTTGGGATATTTCGGTCTGACGGGCGCCGATGAGCCTCGCTATGCGCAGGTCGCGCGCGAAATGCTGGCCCGCTTCGATTGGATCACGCCAACCCTCGGCGGCAAGCCCTGGCTAGAAAAACCTCCGCTCTATTACTGGCAGGCGATGCTGGCCTATCACATTTTTGGCGTTACCGACTGGGCGGCACGGCTGCCTTCCGCCTTTGACGCCGCATTCATGGTATTCGCAATTTATTTTTTTCTGCGGCGTTACCGCCCCGGCATTGAATTGGACGGGGCGCTGTTCGCAGCCTCCGGTGCGGCTGTTATTGGCTTCGCCCGCGCAGCTTCTACCGATATGCCCCTCGCCGCCATGTTCACCATCGCAATGATTGCGTGGTTGGGCTGGTATGAGAGCAAAAAAAAATGGCTTTTGGCAGCATTCTATGCATTCACCGGTCTCGGAATGCTGGCGAAAGGCCCGGTTTCGCCATTTTTGGCGGCGCTGATCATCGTGTGTTTTGCATTTACCCAGCGGGATTCCCCGCTCATTCGCGCAACATTATGGCTGCCCGGAATTCTTATTTTCTGCGTGGTTTCTTTGCCGTGGTATGTTGCGGTGCAGATAAAGAACCCTGAATTTCTAAAAATATTCATTCTGCAACATAATCTTGAACGCTTCAGCACAAACCTCTACCGCCATGCACAACCATTCTGGTATTACATTCCGGTTGCCCTCCTCGCGCTGTTTCCATGGGTGGTATTTGTAATCGCGGCGCTTTATCGAGGTATCCGCGAGTGGAACAAAAGAAGCGCTCAGGTCCCATCCGTCGCAGGGGACGATTCGTCTGAATTGAGATCGAATAGCGGCGCTGACCCGTTCAACAGATTTCTCATACTTTGGTTTCTGCTGCCCATTTTCTTTTTCTCGATTTCGCGATCAAAATTGCCGGGATATATTCTTCCCGCCATTCCAGCAGGCATATTGCTGCTGGCTTTGTACGTTCGCCAGTCTCAACTGCTTCGTAAAAAACCCGGCATGGTCGCAGCAATTCTCCATGCGTTGGTTGCAACCCTGCTGCTCATTCCCGCGGCCGGCGCCTCCGGCATAATTTTGCATGATCGCCTGCTGTTGAACCCTCTGGTAGAGGCCGCTGCGGTGCTGGCATTTATTCTCGCGCTGTTCATCATCATCATTTTGAAATGGGGGCCGGGATTTCCCGCCCTGCGATTGGCAACTTTGCTTCCGGCGTTGCTGATTGTGGCCGCACTCCTGAAAACCAGCAGCACTGCAATTGACGCCCGCTTTTCAGAGCGCCTTGTGGCCAGGCAAATTGAGCAAATCGATCATGGATTGCCAATCGCTCTCTTCGATGTGCGGCGGGAAACCGCTTACGGGCTTGCCTTCTATCTGAATCAGGACTTCCCGGAATATGAGACAGGACAACTCCCCGAGGGCGAGCATATTCTAATCACGCGAGAGCAGATCACAACCGAGCTTCAGTCCACCATCCAGGGACGCAAGCTCCTGTTGCTTGGGCATTTTGCGCCGCAGCATTTGAACTACTATTGGATTTCAGCACGGTAGTTAGCTTTTATGTTCCCGCGTTTGCCTCACAATCGTGAAAGCGAATAAACTCCATTTCACGCCGTGGTTTTCCCGCTCTGCTAGGAGCCCAGTGGAAATTCTTGATCTCAGGCATTTTTCTTCCATGGACCTGCGTCCTTTGCTCGACCAGGAGATCGAAACCTGGGGGCAGCTCCTCTCGTGGGACTACACCAATTCTGCGGAGATGATCCTCCGCTACGTGGATTCAAAAATTCTGCCCGGCTACGCCGCGGTGGACCGTGGACGCATCGTGGGTTACTCGTTCTTTGTGTACGAAGGGCATAAAGGAGTGGTGGGAGACCTTTTTGTCGGCGATGGCCAGCAGGAACTTTCGGCCAAAGAAATAGAAGTGAATCTATTGAAGCATGTGATCGAGACCCTCCAGCAATCTCCCGGCATTCACCGGGTGGAGGCGCAGCTTCTGGCGCACGAGTCTGGCACGGTAATGGCTCCGTTTACTGTCCAGGGATTCCAGCGCCATAGCCGTGTTTTCATGATGGTGCCTTTGCAAAATCCGGCGAAGCCAATTTCGCTGCCCACCGGGCTTGAAATCCGCAGTTGGTCAGAGCATGACTATCAAATGGCCGCAGCCGTCATCACCGCCGCCTATCGCGGCCATGTGGATTCCGAAATTAACGATCAATATCGCACGTTAAGCGGCTCGCTGCGCTTTCTGAATAATATTGTGCGCTTCCCCGGTTGCGGCACCTTCGATCCGGAATCGTCGTTTGCAGTTTTCCATCAAAAAGCAAAGAGCATGGTTGGATTAATCCTGTGCTCGCGCGTACGCGAAGACGTCGGGCACATCACGCAAATTTGCGTTTTGCCGGAGTTCCGATCGCAAGGCATTGGAATAGCTATGCTCGATGCGGCCATGAACAACCTGCAGCGGCGCGGGTTTTCACAACTCTCGCTTACCGTGACGCAGGCGAATGAGACAGCGATCCGCTTATACCGCCGCTTTGGCTTTGAGACGTTGAAAGTTTTCGATGCTTTTGTGTGGGAAGGATAAAGCAGGATTATCGTCGAATCAGCCACATCAGCCAGCCGGCCACAAAAACTCCGCCAACAAACATGGAGAAGCAATAGAAGCCATAACGGATTTGTTCGCGCGCTGTATTGCGTTGCGTAATTGCAAAAACGATGGAGGCAAAAACCGCAAACAAAATGGCGGCGCTGAAGTGAGAAAGGGTCAGAGGTTTATCCATTACGGCTTTTTCCCTATGGCAATATGGTAGGCGTCGGCCACGCTGATAAAGTTCAACAGCCCGGCGACAATCATGTACTTTGTGCCGTAATCGGCGGTGGCATGAGCAATCGCGCCCGGGCCGATATCCATAGCGCGGCTCACAATGTAAAGCCCTCCCGCGCCAACGTCACCCAGAAATCCAAGAATGTCCAGAATATCTCCGCTGTTGGGCTTGTAAATGTGCCCCTGCATCAGGATGCCGAGCACGAACATGATCACGATGGAAGCCATGAGCAGCACACCGCGAATCCAGCGCTTTTGAATTAAATGCCCTGCCCCGGGAATCAACCAGCCGATCGCTGGAGCCACGACAGAGATTGCCGTTGGTTTGGTACGAACAGGAACTTCTACGTTCGGGGTTTTAGGTTTGGTAGCTGATGCATTCGCCATTTCAGATAGTCACAATCTCTCTTTGCATTCTACCAGTCACCTCAGCCGAATTCTTACGCACCAGCATATTTACCTCGCTGCGCACGCCGAATTCAGGCAGATAGATGCCCGGCTCAATGGAGAAACACGAATTCGGCAGTATTTGCCGCTCATCGTGGGTTTCCAGATCATCCATGTTGGGCCCATTGGCGTGGACCTCGGTACCAATGGAATGTCCGGTCCGGTGGATGAAATAATCACCGAAACCACTTTTTTTGATGACATTACGAACGGCGCGGTCCACCTCCCATCCCGCAATGGGGCGGAAAGCGTTAATGGCGCTGGACACCGCACTCACGCCGGCATCCCGCGCCTGCCGCACGATTTCAAAAATCTCGCGCATACGGTCCGATGGCGCCCTGCCGATGAATCCAACCCACGTAATATCGTAATAGACGGCAGTAGGGGTGCTCTTTTTGCCCCATACATCCAGCAGAACGAAGTCGCCCTCGCGGATTTCCGCAGAGCGTTCGGCGGTGGGCTCGTAATGCGGATTTCCGCTATTTGCGTTCACGGCAACGATCGGCGGGTCGTCGGTCACAAGGTTTTCCCGGTGGAAAGCCTCCATAAACCACTTCTGTATTTCGTATTCCGTGGTCTTTCCGCTGCGGACGCGGTTGCCAATTTCCTGGAACGCGGCCGCCATAATGGCATCAATCGCATCCCGCGCCATAAAATGGCTGGCGATTTGCTCTTCGCTCCATGTAGCTTCGAATTGCGCCACCAGATCGCCGGAACTGATTACATTTTTCCCCAGGCCGCGAACCAGTTCGATGGTTCCACCATCTACCAGCGAAACATAAAACACCAGGTTGTTCGGCGAATACTGCATGGCGATATCGCGGATGTTCGACAGCATGGACTTGATCTTGTCGAACAACTCCTGCCAGCTGGCGTATTGCAGTTTCATGCCCGGCAGGGAGTCCAGATGTCCCGCTTCAATTTTATGAACCAGCTTTACGGGTTCGCCCTCGGCGGGGATGAGATACAACCAGCGGCGCGTCACCATCAGGTTTTCCGGCAAGCCTAAAACCCGATAGGCAATGGGATCGCGATGGTGATGATCGTAAAAGAGCCACGCATCTATGTTCCGCTCGCGAAGCGCGGCTTGTATGGCGGCCAGGTCCATGCGAACAGCTATTCTAAATCAATCGCAATTTGAACTACGAATATTTATCGTACAGCGATTCAGCCTTGTGGAAGCCTGGTTACCCCTTCACATTCGCCCCGGAATGCAGCGTAAATAGCGTGATTTCGGGGGGGCAGTTCCAGCGGGCAGGGATGCGGATGGTGCCAATTCCCACATTGGTGTAGAGCGTTAAATGGCCAAAGTTATACATGCCAATGGGATACTTGCGGCCAAGTTCCGGCAGGTAGGGCGGGCCGATCAGCGGTAACCGTATTTGGCCGCCGTGCGAGTGCCCGGAAAGTTGCAGGTCAACGGAATATTCGCGGACGGTGTCCGCATAGTCAGGCTCATGGCAAAGCAGAATGACGCAATCCTCGTCCGGTATATTGCTCAGTGTTTTTTTCAAGTCGGGAGCGCCTTCGTAAACATCGTCCACGCCCGCCAGCCATAACTTTTGGCCGCCGTTTTCCAACATAGAGGAGGAATTCCGCAGCACCGGTATATTTTTGGCCTGCAATTTATCAATGATCGTCTCAGCGCCGCACCAGACATCGTGGTTCCCCAATACCGCGAATGAACCATACTTCGAACGCAGGCCGCTTAATACTTCTGCGCACGGTATTACCGCGAGCACTGGATGTGGCGCGCCGAAAATGTGCCGGTGAAAAAATTCCTGTGTGACGAAATCTCCAGTGAGCGCGACCAGATCAACATGGAGAGAATTGATTGTGTTCACTGCCTTCTGAATGGGGATTACGGAAAAATCGGGGTCGTAGTGGAAATCGCTCAACTGCGCGATACGCAACCCATCCCATTTCTGCGGAAGGCGGGGAAGCGTGAGATCAACCCGCCTCAATACGGGATCATTCGCCTGGAAGGCGACTGCGTCGGTTGCGATCCCGGTAAAAGCAATCACCGCAGCAACTCCGGACGTTTTTAGGAAATTTCGCCTACTTAACATTCGCCTACTTAACATTCACCTGCTTAACATTCAGCTGCTTAACATTCAGCTGCTTAACATTCAGCTGCTTAACAACGGACACGCTCAGTTATGGCTGCATGGGGGTACGGCATATTGGCATTCGTGGAGGGAGAGGACACTACCATCCGATTTTAACTTATGCGCGATCATGGAGTCATAGACGCCGCTCCTCATTCTCTTCGCAGCGGCGCGGCACTTCTCATCTATGCCTTGGCCAGGACAACGCGGTCGGCACACTGGACGCAGGTTGCGACTGTAGATGCATCATGGGATCGCCGAACAATATGAAGGTACGCCGCACATCGGAATCGGCAATTCCCTGCTTCGCCGCCTGGATGGCATCGCCAATTGTCGTGTTCCCGGAAAACAGCGCCGAAACCGCCAATTGATCCATTTGGAATTGCGGTGTGGCGTCGGTCAGACCGGAAGAGGCCCACACTGCCACCGCGCCGCCATTCGGCGCCAGCATCAGGGATTCCGCCAGACTCTGCGTGTAAACATCATGGAAGTACCCATTGAGGCAATTCATGATGATGAACATAGGCAGCCGCTGCCCATTGCTGAGAGATGCGGCGATGGTGTCATCCATGAAGTTGTCCGGAGACCATACTTCAACCGAACCATGGCCGTTGTAATTTACCAGCAGCGCCCCATTGTTCAGCGCATTGAGCAGGTCCTGGGAAGCAACCGCCGGCCCCAAGTCGCCGACAAGAATGTCTGTTGGCTGCAGGAACGACGGCAGCAATGACTGCACAGTCTGCGCCTGCTGCGTGAATGTATCCGGGCCGTCGTCCTGATCGGCCACCAGCACCACTTGATTTCGCCAGCTCCCGGCTTGCCGGTCGGTTTCATAGCTGATGATTTTAGAAATTACCGTTTGGGCCTCGTCAGCGGTTCGGACAGCGATACGTCCGGTCGCAATTTGCGCATAGCCCGTATCATTGAAATCGGAGAACCAGTCATCGGACGCGGTTTTCAGTTCGGCCGTCGGCACAATGGCCGTGGGCACAAAATCCAGGAAGCCTAATCCAAGGAAATTCCGCGGATCAATCGAGGCATCGCCAACCAGCAGCAAATATTTGGGTTTGTTTCTCCAAACCGATGTCGCCCTTTTCAGGAAATCCCGGATCGCGTATGGGCTTCTCTCGCCAAAGTTGAACTCATCGTAAAGATCTTCCACGGCGACCAGAGCAACGGAAGCTCCCAGCCTGCTATGCAGTTGCGCCAGGGGTTGAGCCTGACTCAGGAACCGTGAGGACGAAACGATCACGTACTCCGCGCCCGCCTGGCGCTCATGCCATGTGGAAGGATTATTTGCAATGAGCTTCACCGGCTCCGCGATTTGGTCATCCGCCACTGCAAGCAAGGTGTGAGTGCCGGAAGCTGACCACGGCACCTGCGCATCGAGTGTGTAACTTCCCCCAATGTGGCGCACCTGCCCTGAAACCAGAACTGGAGAATCAGGGTCAGTGATGTCCAGCAGGCTGATCTGAGGCTGCGTGAAGCCAATCACAGATAAATGATCCCCGGCTTGGGCGGTGCACTTGAGCGAATCGGAATCCGCCGAATAGGCGTGTGGATATGTGAGCCGCAGGTAGTCCACCAGGCTCAGATCGGTATCCCCATCTTGCGCCGTAAGCGTGACCGTGTTGTCTCCATTCTGCAAAAGTCCCAGCGGAACATCGAGCGAAATTTTGCCTTCGTCCTCTCCCGAAAATTGCAAGTCTCCAATGGTGGTTCCGTTGAAACTGATTTGCACATCGTGCGTGGTCCCGGCAGGCGCGCCTTGCAGAGCCACTTCAAGGGTGGCATTGCCACTCGCGTCCTGCGCCAGACCGTCAATAGTAAGTACCTGGTCTACCGGAGTGCTGGAAACCAATGCACCGAAGAAATTGTCCGTGTCGCTCCGCAACAGCGCGGCAAAATACGTGGTGCGCTGCTTGAGTTCAATCGTTTGCTCAAATGATTCCGGCTGCGACCCCGAGTGTCCAAAAGCGCCTACCTGCGCAATGCGCTTTCCCGGCCCGTTTCCGTCTACCAGCCAATAGACACGCCTGCCCGAAAACGGAGTGTCAATTCCTGTGCCATAAAACTCTATAGCTGCTCCGGGACCAAATCGGCGGGAACCGTTGGAAGTGCCCGTAATGGCAATGGGTTGCTCCGTACCTTCCGCATAAAGCTGTAATGTTCTTGGATCGGCGGAACCCAATCCGGCAGCGGCAATCTGCGCCTGTGTAATGCGGTACCAGCCTTCATGGTCCACCAGAATTTTTACCGCAGGGCCCGAAGCTAGGCCAAACTGTACTTGCCGCGCCGAATCGCGCTGCATTTTCCTTGGCCAGATTCTCTGCATCACCCGGCTGCCCGGCAACTGCGGCGCGGCCGCAGCAATCGAGGCATTCACCTGCGCCATTGTTTCAGCCTGACTGTGGGCGGGCTGAACGGCCAAAGAATTCGCGGCATCAGTAAAGATAGCTTTGGCGTCACGCGGGTGACCCGCCTGCGTTACCGAGACTGGCCCATGCATCGTGTGGGTGCCGTCTATATCTATGTCCTCTAGCCAATACCATGTACCGGGCGAAGAAGCCGTGTGGTCAATCCATGCGTAGCTCTTACCGCTGTGCCTTGAAGTTCTTCCGTTGAAATCCTGATTGAACATTCCGCCTCGGAAAATCAGGGCGGAGCCGGCAACCAGCGCGGGATTCAATTTCACGCGTTGACCATTCTGCTCCCGATAAATGTTGAACCCTAAATTATGCTGCTCGGCTCCCGTCTTCCATGCGAGCAGCACTCCACCGGGCATGGACGAGGCGGTGAATGTCCGCAGCCGGACGCTTGTAGGAAACGTGATAGATGTGGTGGCGCTGGCCGTGTTATTGGCGGCGTTCGGGTCTGCGATGCTCGAGCTGGACGTGGCAGTGTTCGTAATCAGGGCCGGCGCGCCTGCCTGCACTGTAATCGTTATGGTGGCTGAGGAACCTGCCGCCGGCGCAACGTTAAGCGCTCCGGTATTGCACGTGATAGTGCCTCCGGCCTGCGAACAACCTGTCCCTGTAACGGAAACAAAAGTAACTCCCGCTGGCAAGGTGTCCGTGACAACCACTCCGGTCGCAACCGTTGGTCCGCCGTTGGTAACCGTCAGGGTGTAGGTGAAATTCGCGCCCTGCATAACCGTAGCGGGCGCGGACTTCGTAATTGAAATATCAGAGCTGGCCACCACGGTCGTGGTCGCGCTGGATATGTTGTTCGTGAGATCGTAGTCAGCCTCAGTTTCAGTAACCGCGGCCGTGTTTGTAATACTGCCCAGAGCAGTAGGAATTACGTTGATGGTGACGTTCACCGTCGCCCCAGAAGCCACGCTTGCAAAGTTGCAAGTGACTGTCCCGCTAGCCTGCGAGCAATTGCCCGCCGGAGTGGCTGAAGAAAACGTAACGCCCGCAGGCAACAAATCCGTTAATTGCACGCCGGTCGCGGTCAAAGTTCCGTTGTTCTTAACCGCGAGCGAATAAGAAAATCCATTGTTTAAGAGGGCTGTCGCCGGGGCGGTTTTGACCACCGAAACATCCGTGCACGAAGCATTGAAATGGGGTCCCGGCGCAGAGGAATAAGCAATGTTGGTAGCGCTTGTGCCCGCAGCGCCATCGGTTGCTCCGTATTGATATTGACCGGGCGCGGGAAGCGTAGTTCCATGCGCGCCAGCGGCCACATTAATGGTCGCCGCCGCCGAGACCAATACCACTCCACCACCACCGCCACCGCCAGGGCCATGACGGTCCGCAAGCGGAGGCCCTGCCGCGGCGTCGTCGTCCCATGCATCACCTCCCCGGCCACCGTGCGCATTGGCCGTCAAAGTGCCAACTGGCCCGGCATTGGAAAGAACAATGATTGTGCCGCCCGCACCGCCGCCGCCGCCCGCATCATTGGAAGTCAAGTTATAAGCATCCACGCCATTCGCCGACATCGTTCCGGTGCCGGTAATACTCCCAGCACGAATGATGATGATGCCGCCCCCTGCCGCTCCGCTGCTGGCCTGCGCAATACGGGTAGGAGCGCCAGCTGTATTGTTATTGCTGTTATTGCGAGAGCCAGCGCCGCCACCGCCGCCCATCACGACCCGGCCCGAACTCGCGGGAAATGGAGTTCCTCCAAGGCCGCCAACGCTCAAGTTGGAATTCCATGCATCGCCGCCAAAACCTCCCGCGCCGCCATTAGCGCCGCCTCCGCCGCCGGAGTTTTGATCGTTGGCTGTGTTTGCGTCCGTTCCGCCGCCGCCCGCATTTCCGGGAGCACCCCTTCCCATGCTGCCATTGGGATAACCTTCCGCTCCAGTGGAAAGCGGCGTGTTCCCGACCTCCAGCCACCTTGGAGTGCCCGCGATGCCTTCGCCTTTAGGCCCATCAATCCCGTTAACAGGTACACCCGTGAAATTTGGACCGGCAGGATACGTGGTAGGCGCAAGCTGGCGGTAGTCGTTCGTGGTAGAACCTGCGACGCCGCCGTCAAGTTGAAGCCCCGCTCCGCCCCGAAAACCAAGACCATCCACACTCACAGTTTGGCCGTTCAGCGTGAGCGCGCCTGAGGTATCGAGTGTAAAAATGCCGCCCGTGGATCCGTTCCATGTGGCAGCAGTTAAGCCCGTGCCCAGTGTTGCCGTGGTGTAATGCGGAACGCGTACCACCTGGAACGTACGTTGCCCCTGGGTTCCGGTAGGCGCAGCGGCGTTATATCCAAAGAGCAAGCCTCCACCCGGCCCTGCTCCGGCAACGGTCAACGTGCCGCCAGCGAGCGGCACAGCACCGGTCGCAGTGGCAAATTCATAAATTCCAGCGTTATTTAAATTCGTCCATCCGGAACCGGTTGAGCCGTCACCGTAAGTTCCATCATTGTTCGAACTGATGGCTGCATCCTGCATTTGAATAATCAGGATCTCATCGCCCGCTGCAATGGGAGTCGTGTTCCCTGTCGCCGGGCCGAGTGCAATGGATGTTGCCCCCGCGCTCACGCTCGTCGTGCCAGGATAATAAGTATTGATAACTCCGGCGAGAGTTCCTCCGGCGGTATTCGTGGGAACTGTGCACACATTAAGCTGCGAGTACGCGATGCCGATGGCGGAGTTGTTTCCGTTGTTCAAATCAGGAAGAGTGCCCGTGATGCTTGCAGTATCCGCGTATCCGCCGCCCGCGGTGGGCGTTGCGACAATGGTGATGGTCGAGTTCGCACCGCTGGCCAGCGTGCCGGTGTTACAAGTTACAGTGCCGCCGGCCTGTGAACACCCTGTTCCCGTTACAGAAACAAAAGTCAATCCGGAAGGCAATGGGTCTGTGACGGTCACACCGGTAGCGGTAGAGGTTCCGTTGTTGGTGGCGGTCAAGGTGTACGTCACGTTTCCCGGGAATGCAACAGCGTTGCCCGATACCGTAACCGAGAGATCCGCCTGGAAGGGTCGGACCGAGACAGCGGCCATAGACCATCCGGAGCTTCCGCTAAAAGTCTCGCTCATGGGCACGCTGGCCGCGCCCGCCCGCCAGGAACCTGTGCCTCGCACATCCGTCCCGCCGGTGCCCGAATTCAGGTTCCACATCGAAGTTTGGCTTGCTCCTACCGTGACGGTGCGCGCTCCATCAATTGCGAGTGTGTCTACGACAACTTCTCCGGTTCCGCTGGAAACATCCAGAGACGTGAAGGCGCTGGTACCGTCGGCAGAAATAAAGGGCCGGAATGGATTCGTCTGGTCCACGCCGCTCAAGGCCACGACACCAATGGTGACGCCGATATCGTCACCTCGTCCCGGGGTGGAGAATGTGGCTGTTACGGTATTATTTGCGGCGGCGGGCGCAACCAAGTACCACATTTCCACACGGTGGCCGTTGCCCGTGTCATTGTGTGCGCCAAGACGCGTCAATGCGGACGCGCCGAATGTGACGCCTGTTACGTTTTCTCCAGTGTTGTCGACAATGTTCATGGAGATGCCGACCAGCAACAACCTGTTCGTCCCTGTTGGCGTAATGGCTGGGGTGACGCTATTGGTATTAAACCTGGTGATATCGTCTTGTGCGCTGGCATTGTCCACCACCGCAACTTGCGCTCGTAAAAATGGCGCGGCCGCGAGAAAGAGCACGAGTGCCACAAGAGGAGACCTTTGCCGTATAAAACCTGTGTGGCCGAGAAATTGACGGAATTTGGGACAACCAGCGCTTCTCATCTTTTGATAACAGCGCCACGCATGTGCGCGAAACCCTGTTAACGCTATTTCGCGAGCGCTACCAGAAGATTTTTTGGACGTCACTCTTCCCAATATTTGAGCGCCGTTAACTGGTTGATCGTTAGTTTCCGAAGCGTCCCCTCGCGTCATGAACACGTTCCGCGTCCGGTCCAGGCCTACCAGCCTGTGCGCCCGAAAATTTACTCCTTCACGGAACAACACAATGTCGCCCTTCTTTAATTCTTCGGGCCGCGCCCGCTCCACGTGCAGGACCTCTCCATTGCGGATCGTGGGCGTCATGCTCGCGCCCATGGCGCGGAAAAGAAATCCATTGCCTGCGCTGATCAGCTCGCGGGAAAGTTCGTGAAACAGCTCTGTGTTGGGTTTATCGTGAATGGTTGAAGCCAAGGATTTTCTCCACCGCGCTTGAGTCCGGCACAAACTGGAAGCGATAGCAGGCAACATGGCGCGTAAGGTCGTCCAGAAACGCCAGCGTGGAAGTCAGCGCCTCGGGGTCGTGAAACGGCAGAAAACAACGGGCGAACAGTTCTGCCACCGCCGTGGGCTGCGGCAAGAGAGTGATTTCATTTTTCACGCCATGTTCCAGCACAAAAATTTGCTTGATGGACGCTTTCTCAGGCGAGGCGAATCCTGCTTCACCATGCCAAGGGGTTCCGTACATCGAAAACAGATTCTGCTGATGATCAGCTTTACGAATGATGATCCGGTCATCGCTCAAGATCCGGCAACCGGAAAGGGATTGCCACAACCGCGTGGTCGTGCTCTTCCCCGCTCCCGAATGACCTACAAACAAGTGGCCCTCATGACCGCGCGCCAGCCCGCAACCATGAACCTCCGCCCCGCGGCCTTCGCGCGCCAGCCAGTTTGTGACAATCAACTCATCCATGGGATATTCAAGGACCTGGAGGCGCTCCGGATTAGAGCAGCAGTCGCGCGAGAAAAATACCCGCCCACGGGAAAAGCCATGATTAATATGAAGACGTTTATATGGCTCGCTGCCCAGGCTTGGAGTTACAAAATCGAAAACGAACTCATTGTTGTTTTCATATAAGCTCCAGACCGCGCCCGAATCAAAAAGTTTTTTGCCGCGAGCAGTAGAGAGCGATTGCGCCCAAAACATTTCTATTTCTATTTCGCAGGGCTGAGAAGGAATTAGGAAATTCTTGTGATCGGATTCCAGATGGAAATCCATCCCGTGGGCAGCAAACCCGAGCGAGAGGCCCCCGATCTGAAGACAGCAATGTGCCACGCAATCATCGTTCTGCGGCATCGAGAGTTTTTGTTCAGCAATCATGCCTCGTCATTCACAGATACTGCCACTGCTACCGGCCCGAATCCTTTGCGCCCCAGCGAGCTCATGAGCCAATGGAATTGCAGCCCACAATGCCGCAGGTGGAAGGGCCCGCGCTTGGCCCTGAAACCACCATACTTTTGCAGTGCCCAAGCACTGCTTCTTCCGGTCGCAGACTGATCACGGTACAGACTGGAGGTTCGTATGCTTTCTTTTTTTGCTCACTCGGGTTCTGTGTCATGCCGCCTCTTTTTAATTAACCTTTAGTGCGCTGCCGAACCACAACTTCCGCAACCCAACGACGCGTTTGCCTGCGAATTATTCAAAACTGGCAGCAGCGCCGGGGCAGGCGCCATCCACTCCGCCACATTAATTTGGCGCGCCGCTATGCGCTGCGCCGCTTCCTTGACTTCTTCATATCTCGAGCCGCCGGGACAGAAATCACATTCACCGTGCGCGGGAACTTCATATCCCAGGGCCATGGCCCGCAGGTGCGTCACCTCGCAAAGAAATTCCACCGGCGATTCGGGGTCTCCGTTTTCGAGTTCCCCATTTGCAGGGCACATGCTGCATGAATTACGCAGATGACATGCAGTGCATTTCGACATGACCTTCCGCTTGCGGTCCCTGATTTGCGAAAGGAACTGTTCCCATCCTTCCTTCACGCTTCCCTGCCGGACGTCATAAGTTTCCTGGTGCGAGAGCAGACAGATGCTCATTTGCCCATACGGATCAATCGCGAATGATTTGAGTCCGCCGCCGCAAACGTAAACTGTGTCGAAATCTCTGGTGGGAGCAGGCGATTGCACGCTACGCGCCACCAGTTGCCGGTACTCCGCTGCGGTTTCAGGCGAGTGCAAATCGAGCGCCACAACTTCTTCCGGAGCAAGCCGCACCGCCAGCGGACTGCGCGAGCAGTCAATCCGTGGATTCATTAAAGAATCAAATTTGAATTCAAGGCCGAGATCATTTTTCACAAAACTCCGGATGTCCATTACTTCATGCCTATTGATCGTGGTGGCCACGGTCTTTAATTTGAGCGGCAATTTACGGCTGCGCAGCAACTCAATGCCACGCAGGCAGCGCTCAAAGCTGCCCGGAATTTGCGTCAGAGCTTCGTATGTTTCTTTGCTGCGCCCGTAAAGTGTGATTTCAATGGCGAACGGCCGCCATTCACAGAGGTAGTCCGTGATTTTCTCGTTAATGAGCGTGCCATTGGTGAAGAGCGTAATCAGGAGGCCTTTTCTCTTCGCGTAGCTGTAAATTTCCAGGAAGTCCTTGCGGGCAAATATCTCGCCGCCAGTGAACAGCAGCCAGATGCAACCCATTTCCGCAATCTCATCAAGAATCCGAAAATATTCTTCCTTGCTCAATTCACGATTACGGGCTGGCAGGTCCGCCATAGAGAGATTGTTGTAACAATGCTGGCACTCGAGAGGGCAACGATGGGTAATTTCTAATGAGACTTCCAGGGGAGCGCGGCGTCCGGAATAACGGTCATGGAGCGCCTTGCTGAATTGCGCATACGAGGAGTGATTCATGGGGCCCGGATTGAGAGTCTGCATCTCGCTCATGCGCAATCCATTCGTGTCACGTCCTCGCTTCCACGCTTACGGGTGTTTGTAAAACTGCGACGCTTGGTGCCGGCATTGCGGTTTCAAGCAAGTTCGTGGCGAGCATCTGAGCGATAAAATGCTTAACATCCAGCCGCGCCTGTTCGGGTGTGGTCTCGTATGTTTCGAGGACGTACCGGAGCAGCATTTCCTGTGTGCAAGGCTGGGCCAAAGCCTCCCAAATAAATGTGCCCGCCCCATTCAAACTGTAGATCGAAGAAAGGTCGCCCACGCCAGAGCGCACCGGTACGACGAGAGTTTCCCCGTCAATTTTTCGCGTTACCACATTTGCCGACCGGACATAGACCGCAGCGTTTGCCATGGCTTTATATTCTCAATAACGACCTGCGTCTCATTTACAGACACTCTGCCGTAAACCATAGCAAAATCTAGGCGCTTATCTGTTTTGTATATGGATACCCCTCGTGGTGGGTCATCCCTGTTACCGGGAGGGCAGATGGGCAGCGTTCATCCGCGAGTGAGCTCGTAGGTCAACTGGTGCCCGGGACCGGAATTGAACCGGTACGTCCTGTTAAGGACCCGGGATTTTAAGTCCCGTGCGTCTGCCAGTTTCGCCACCCGGGCATTCAAAAGTTGGTGGACTTTGCGAGGTTAACACATTCAGCGGAGTCGAAAGTTGCTTGATTCCAAGACCCGGGATTTGGCGATTGATCAATTCTGTGGCTCTTAACCCTTCGTCAGCGGAAATCCTTTTTCCCGCCATTCGCGAATTCCCCCATCCATGGAAATTACATTGCTATAACCCATTTTTTGCAGATTGTCCGCCGCCAGCGTCGAGCGGAAACCGCCTCCACAATAAAGCACGAGCGGAGTGTTCACGTCGGGCACCCGCGCCTCAACATCGCGCTCGATAATTCCTTTGCCCAGATGAATTGCTCCGGGCAAATGATCTTTGGCGTATTCGCTCTCTTCTCGCACATCTACAAGCGTGAACTTGTCTCCGCGATCCATCTGCGCTTTGACCGCGTCACAATTGGTCTCGCGAATACGGGGTTTAGCATCCTGCACAATTTTGAGAAAGCGCGGCGAGTGCTGATGGGCCATGGTGTTTTCTCCCGAAACCTTGTTCTTATGTATTTTAATTCTGCATTTCCAAATGCCAAAATTCCGGAACCCAGGCGGCACTACAGCACATCCTGATGCAACTTAAGGCACGCTCCCGATGCCATTTTTTAATAGACCCGCGGAGAATCTAAGGGACAAATCAAAAGCAGGAGGATGCAATGGCAGCAAAAAACCTGAAAGGACTACGAGTGGCGATTTTCGCGACCGATGGCGTGGAAGAGGCAGAACTGGCTGAACCGCGTAAAGCGCTGGATGAAGCTGGAGCAAGCACAACGTTATTCGCGCCCAAGGCTGGAAAGATACAGGGCATGAAACACGATGAAAAAGGACGTGAGTTCGATGTTGACGCCACGTTGGGCGAGGCTAACGCGGACGAATTTGACGCGGTGTTGCTGCCCGGAGGAGCGCTCAATGCGGACGCCTTGCGCGTAGAAAAGAAGGCGCAGGAATTTGTTACGAAAGCAAATGAGGAAGGCAAGCCGATCGCGGTCATTTGCCACGGCCCGTGGTTGCTGGTTTCCGCCGGGTTGGTGAAGGGCAGGACGATAACGAGTTATCACACCATTCAGGATGATCTGCGAAATGCCGGTGCGAATTGGGTGGACCAGGAAGTGGTGCGGGACAAAAACTGGGTCAGCAGCCGCAAGCCGGATGACATTCCCGCTTTTAATCGCGAGATGATTTCCTTGTTCAGCCAGGCGGCCCAGCAGACACGCCGCGCGGCCTAGTCCGCAGGAGCTCACGAATCTCCCGGGGCCATCCATCGCGCAACGCCCCGGGGGAGCGCACTTTGTTCCAGTCCTGTCTCTTTCCGTTCGTCTGCCGCGTGCTAGACTCATCGCTTCATGCGCTCATCGGAACTGATTTTTTTGTCTGCCACCGCGCTCGCAGAAAAAATCCGGCAAAGAGAACTATCGCCCGTAGAGGCGGTCGAGGCGCATCTCG
>JAICKN010000230.1 GCA_025927855.1 Terriglobales bacterium | reverse complement strand
CCAGCAATCGTGCCGAGCGTGTTGGAAATCACATCAGTCATACTCGAATCGCGCATCGGAAGTTGTGACTGGATAATTTCGATTACAAGGCTGAGAGCGGCTCCGAATAAAACTGTCCATAGCCCCGCCCTCATCATACGTCGAGAGTTGCCATAGGCGCATAGAAAGAATCCGAGGGGGACAAAGCCGAGAATATTTTCGCAGACGTCTTTCCAATACGCAGAAGTGGGTGCGTATTCCTTCCATGCTGGAACAAGGAATCCTTGATGCAAAATTTGGTAGTGGCGCGGAATAAATAAGTCGGGTCCGGGCCCAAATTGATTGTGAACCAGCGCTCCGTATCCTTCCTTAAATGTATAGAGAGCGATGGTGTCTTTGATGGCCAAGGCTTTCGTATTTCCGCTGATCCAATCTCCATAGTGCCCTAGTACCTCTTGGGGCGTGAGCTTTGATCCATAAAAAGCCAGTCCTCTCAGTTTTCCTGACCAAGTGTTATTTTCAACTGGCGAGTTGCCAAAGACGAATTTTCCGCTGAACTGATGGTTGGTCAATTCAAGGGGCGCCTCTTTTATCAGCTTGCCATCAAAGTAAACTTGAGCATTCTTGCCATCGGACGCGACCGAGATGAGCAGAGGCACGCCGGCGCGAAATGCATGCCTGACCGCAATATAATCCGGGTCTGAGGCGCTACTCCCGCCCGGATAGACGCGAACTACCCCTAGACTATCTTCCGTTTGACTAATTTTGAATTCACCGGCATCAACCGGACGGTAGAATGCGAAGATAGTCGCTGAGTCGAAAGTCAATCCCGGTTCCATCCAAACTTCAAAACTGCAAGCGCCAATTCTCTGGTCGCCATTGAAATTCGATTTGCTGAAAACTGTCCCGTAATCTCCAAATTCCAGCCCCGGCTCACTTCTTAACCACCAAACTTCATTTTTGGGATAAGGGTTAAAAGGCCACAAGCACGCAACCACGATGCCAGAGATGATGGCTATGCATGCGGCAGGAAGGATCTTTTTGAGTAGTTGTGTGGTGATGATGTCCTCTTAATATATAAGTCCCGAAATGCCCCAAATGAAAGGTCGCTCATTATCCTCAGAAGTGCCTAAATAGACAACAAATGCATGTCCCTTCTTAAAAGTCGGCCTCCTCTATTTTTCCTCAGCTGCTCGAAAACCTTCTACACGAACAGCATTTTCTTCAAGTCCGTAATCCCACCTCCAGTCCCATTGATTTAGTTCGCAGTGACCTTTTTCATAAACAACTGTTCCGTAATGGTTGCCATCCGGCTGGAAGCTCGCAAAGTTCCAGCGTGAAACCGCTGTGGGATCATTGTCTACATGTTGCAAGCCCGAAGCTTCGTCGGGGGAAACGGTGACCGAAAACTGCGACAACGGATAGGAAAGGCCATCTCCTAATGCTTTAAGAAATGCTTCTTTCTGGGTCCAGCAAACAAAGAACGCCCGCGCCTGCTTGTCAGCGGGCAATGCCAATAGGGATTGACATTCGCGCTCCGAAAAGTAATTGCGCGCCAGCTCAAGGTGATTCACATCAGAGCGGAAGGTTTCGATATCCACTCCGACCTCGCGGCCCTGTGTAATTGCAACGACGGCCCAGTCTCCGGAATGCGAGAGATTAAACTGGACGCGCCCATAATTTAATGAGCCGCGAATCTCAGGCTTGCCGTGCTTTCCAAGATCGAAACGAACATCTTGCGGCGGAATTTCAAGGTAGCGGGCCAGAATCTTCCGCAAAGCGACATGGGAGAGCACGAAATTATCGCGGAGATGAGGGAAGCGAAACCGATTGGCACGCTCCAGCTCTTGCGGATCAAGAATGCTGCGGAAATGCTCATGAGATCCCAGCGTTCCCAGTCGTACGCGCCATAAATCAATGTATTCGGCTGACCGGGAAATTAGGGGTGGAAATGGCCGCCATGGTTCAGAAGATGGAGTCATCGAGAATGCCAAGAGACGCCATGCCGGGAAAATGTCACTTTTTTCATTCTATACAACAATAATTGGTTTCAGCAGCAATGAATTTAGGTATCATGAATTTCAAACCATCAGTTTTGTCAGTTTTTGCATTAACGTATTTCTGAGGAGAAGCCAAAACATGAAAATCTCAGTGATTGGCGCAGGTTACGTTGGACTGACAACTGCCGCCTGCCTTTCGCAAATTGGACATGATGTTTTTTGCAGCGAGAGCGATGCTGAGAAATTGAGCAAACTGCAGAACGGCAGAATCCCGATTTTCGAACCTCATCTGGAAGAAATCGTAAAGGCGAGCTATGCGCGCGACAGGTTGCGATTTGGTTCAACCGAAGAGGCGATAGACTGGGCACAGGTCATTTTTGTTTGTGTGGGAACGCCGCCGCTGGAAAACGGAGAGGCGGACCTTTCAGCCGTAGAAGCCGTAATACGCGCCATCGCCTTACGGAGATCCGATTATCGGCTGGTGATTGAGAAAAGTACTGTGCCGGTGCAGACGGGCTCGCAAATTCAGAAGTATCTTTCTTTACACAGTCCCAAGGGCCAGGATTACGACGTAGCGTCCAATCCAGAATTTCTACGGGAAGGCTCAGCCGTGGAGGATTTCCTTCATCCCGACCGGATTGTAGTTGGTGTGGATTCTGCCAGAGCGGAGCAATGTCTGCGCGAGATATACGCTCCCATCGTAGACCAGAGCTTTACTTGCCCGGTGCATTCCAATTGTCCGCAACGTAATGCGCCTGTTTTTCTGCTTACGGATACGAAATCATCCGAACTGATTAAGCATGCTTCGAACTCGTTTTTGGCAATGAAAATTTCTTTTATCAACATGGTGGGAGATCTCTGCGAATCTGTCGGGGCGGATGTGATGAAAGTAGCGGAGGGTATGGGACTGGATTCAAGGATTGGACCTTCCTTCCTGGCTCCTGGAATAGGATTCGGCGGTTTTTGCTTCCCTAAAGACATACAAGCGTTTATCCGGATTGCAGAAAAGTCGGGTTGCGACTTCTCGCTGTTGAAGGAAGTGGAAAATATCAATAAAGAGCGGATTGAGAGATTTATTGCAAAAATCAGGGAAGAAATTTGGATCATGCGTGGGAAGAAAATTGCCATGCTGGGGCTTGCATTTAAACCGGAGACAGATGATGTGCGTTTCGCTCCCTCTCTTGCGCTTGCGCAACGGCTTATAAAAGAAGGCGTATCGCTTCGCGCCTATGACCCGAAGGCGCACGAGAAGGCGAAAGCGGTAGTTCCGGAAATGCTCTATTGCGAAAGCCTTTACGATGCCGCCAAAGAGGCCGAAGCAGTGCTGATTGTTACAGAGTGGGATGAGTTCCGCAATATTGACTGGGAACGTCTGCGAAGTGTGGTTGCTCGTCCACTCGTAATTGATGGCCGGAATATGTTTGATCCAAAAGACGTCGTGTCCCGGGGATTTCAATACATCAGTATCGGCCGGCGTCCTCTCATGCCTGCTGCCGATGTAAATATAGAGGCCCTCGCATGAATAAAAGTCCATTTGTGGAAACTTCGCAACAAGTTCTCGACCCCACTGCTATCTGAAACCTTTCATATCTACATCCAACAGGACCAACTGTGAACGTTCCACTGCTCGATCTGAAATCGCAGTATGCGGCAATCAAAAATGAAGTTGAGGCTGCTATTGCGGAAGTCATGCAATCGCAGCAATTTATTCTTGGGCCCAAGGTGGAGCAATGCGAGCGCGCCATCGCCGCTTATTCCCAATGTTCCTTCGCTGTTGGAGTTTCCTCAGGCAGTGATGCGCTTTTAGCCTGTTTGATGCTAGAGAACATTGGTCCGGGCGCGGAGGTCATTACAAGTGCGTACACATTTTTTGCTACGGGAGGAGCGATTGCCCGCCTGGGTGCTACTCCAGTTTTCGTTGATATTGATCCAACCACGTACAATTTGAATGTTTCCCAGATTGAGTCAAAGATCACAAAAAAGACACGCGCGATCATTCCGGTCCACCTTTACGGGCAAATGGCGGATATGGGAAAGATTATGCCGCTAGCTGAAAAACATAAATTGATCGTGATCGAAGACGCCGCCCAAGCCATTGGAGCGGAGTATAAAAACCGCCGCGCCGGTTCCATTGGACATTACGGCTGTTTTTCCTTTTTCCCCTCTAAAAATCTCGGCGCTTCCGGGGATGCGGGGATGGTGGTTACCAATGATGAGGCGCGGGCGGAGAAGCTAAGGATTCTGCGCGGCCATGGCGCCGAACCAAAATACCATCACAAGATTGTGGGTGGGAATTTTCGTTTGGATGCTCTCCAGGCAGCTATCATTGCTGTTAAACTGCGCCATTTGGATGCGTGGACGGCGGCACGGCAACGCAATGCGCAGCTATATAATCAGCTTTTTAAGGCTAGGCGGGTGCCCGTGACCCTTCCCGTTGTTGCCACTGGCCGGCACATCTTTAATCAATTTGTAATCCGGAGCTCGCGGAGGAACGAGCTACAGGCGTATCTACAAAGCAAAAATATTGGAACGGAAATTTATTATCCCATCCCGCTACACCTGCAGGAGTGCTTTTCTTACCTTGGCTATGAAAAAGGGGCTTTCCCTGAAAGCGAAAGCGCTGCGGAAGAGACGCTTGCACTGCCAATTTACCCGGAGCTTTCGCAGGCGCAGATTGAGTATGTGGTCGAGTGTGTTAGTGAATGTTTGGCGAATTGAGCAATTCGTTTCCGTTGCGAGTTGTTAGGAACCTATTCCGCAGAAAAAACAGACGAAAGGAGGTGGCTTGTGCCCAAGTGGCACTCCATGCGCAAAGCGGCGCTGCTGGTCTTGGCAGTTTTAATCATTCTGGTTGGCGGGTCGTTGCTGTTCAACTTTAATGGCTGGAAGGCGCTGGTTCTGGCCAGAGTGTTTCGCACTTACAATCCTCCGGTGGTCGTTGCAGCGCCTGCCGGCTTTCAGCCCAAGGTCCCTGAAGGCTTTAAGGTTTCCATCTTTGCGTCGGGTTTACGGAACCCGCGGTGGATGGCGGTTGCGCCGAATGGCGATGTTTTTCTCGCTGAGTCCGGTTCCGGGGAAGTG
>JAICKN010000257.1 GCA_025927855.1 Terriglobales bacterium | reverse complement strand
GTAGCGTATCTCCCACAAGTTGTGCTCTTCGTCGAAGCGGCTGCCGACGTCCTTGAACTGGCGTTCCTTTTGCAGCTTCTTCAGCTCTTTCTCCAGCTTTTCTATTTTTGCCGGAGCTTTGTTTTTGTCGCCTTCAAAATCTCCGCGTTTGGCCAGATCAATCCGGGGCAGCAATCCAGTGATTTTTTCGTCGCGCACGCGCTTTTCCACTTTGTCGAAAAAGCCCATATACTCGTTGAGTACGGTGATGAACTTGGCCAGGGCCGCGCCTTCCAGCTTGGCCGCGCCTTCTCCATAGCGCACAATCAGACCTTCTGCCGCGCGTTTCACCATCACTTTTACAAATTCGCGGTCGTCTTTGATGTATTGCTGCGATTTGCCTTTCTTAATGGAATAAAGCGGCGGCTGTGCGATGAATACGTTGCCGCGCTTGATCAGGTCCTGCATGTGGCGGAAGAAAAACGTGAGCAGCAGTGTGCGGATGTGCGACCCGTCCACGTCGGCGTCGGTCATCAGAATGATTTTTCCATAACGCAGCTTGGCCGGGTCGAAGTCGTCTTTGGCAATGCCGGTGCCGAGCGCTGTAATCATGGCGCGGATTTCTTCATGGCCCAGCATCTTGTCATAACGCGCTTTTTCGACGTTAAGGATCTTTCCTTTCAGCGGCAGGATGGCCTGGAAGCGGCGGTCGCGCCCCTGCTTGGCGGTTCCACCGGCGGATTCACCTTCTACCAGAAACAATTCGCAGCGGTCGGGCTGGCGCTCCGAGCAGTCAGCCAGTTTACCCGGCAGCCCTCCACCATCCAGCGCGCCTTTACGGCGGGTCAGGTCGCGGGCCTTGCGCGCAGCCTCGCGTGCGCGAGAGGCTTCGATAGCTTTGTTGATGATCTTGCGGGCAACCGTAGTGTTCTGCTCGAAAAAAGCGCCGAGTTTTTCATTCACCAGCGCCTGCACCACACCGGCGATATCGGAATTCAGTTTGCCTTTGGTCTGGCCTTCAAACTGGGGCTGCGGCAGCTTCACGCTGATCACGGCGACCAGGCCTTCGCGGACATCGTCTCCAGTAAGGTTCTCTTTGTCCTTGAACATGGACAATTGCTGCGCCGCAGAATTAATGGTACGCGTGAGCGCGGTGCGAAAGCCGGAAAGGTGCGTGCCGCCATCAACAGTGTTGATGTTATTGGCGAAGCTGAACACAGTCTCGGAATAGCCGTCGTTGTATTGCAGGCCAATTTCCATGACTACGGTATCTTTTTCCGCCTCCATGTAGATCGGCTTATCGTGCAGAACGGCCTTGCCGCGGTTCAGGTGCTTAATAAATTCGGAGATGCCGCCGCTGTATTTGAACTCGGCGCGCTTAGCTTCGCCCGTTTTTGAATCAGTCGCACGCTCGTCGGTGAGCGTAATGACCAAGCCTTTATTCAGGAAAGCCAGTTCGCGCAGGCGTTGCGCCAGAGTGTCATAGTTGTATTCGGTCACGGTGAAGATGGTCTTATCCGGAACGAAGTGGACTTTGGTTCCGCGCTTTTTCGCCGCGCCCGTTTTTTTCAATTTGCTGGTCGGCTCGCCTTTGGAGTAAGTCTGTTCCCATGTGAACCCGTCGCGCCAAATTTCCAAATTGAATTCTTCGCTCAGAGCGTTCACGCAGGAAACGCCTACGCCATGTAACCCTCCGGAAACTTTATAGGTAGAAGAATCGAACTTGCCGCCGGCATGCAGCTTGGTCATCACGACCTGGGCTGCCGGGACCTTCTCGCCATCAATATCCATCGCGTCCACGGGAATGCCACGGCCATCGTCAACGACCGTGATGGAATTGTCCGACTGTATGGTGACTTCGATTTTGGTGGCGTGGCCGGCAAGGGCTTCGTCTACCGAATTGTCCACGACTTCATAGACAAGATGGTGCAGCCCCATTTCGCCGGTGGAACCGATATACATTGCGGGCCGCTTGCGCACCGCCTCCATGCCGCCGAGAACCTTAATGGAATCGGCAGTGTAGTCTCCATTCGCGCCATTCCCGGCAGACTTGGCCGCCTTTGTCTTGGCTTCGGTTTTAGCATCGGCGATAGGTGAGTTGATCTCTTTAGTGGCCATTCAGCTCCATTGGAAATTGCCACATTTGAGCCCCGGCTGGCATACCATTCCCGGAACCCAAAATCGGCTCAAATTACTGAAATTACAAATAGTTAGTGGGCCGGAATCTTGTAACGATTGTAACATATCCAGGAGCCTTTTAGGGCTGTGAAAATGGCTGATAAAGCCAATATTTACAATAGTTGCCAAACAATTAAATGTCGAAATGTGCGGTTTGATTTGTCTTCCGGGCACCCCGGCTGCATAACGCTCATCCAATACCAGGTTAGCCTGTTAGGATTAAGAACAAACCTAGGAAACGGAAAAGAAACGCATGAGTGTTCCTGTTTCGCAAATGTGGACGGTGGCAAGCTACGTGGTCCGGCAAAAGCTGGCCGGGCGCAAGCGGTATCCATTTGTGCTGATGCTCGAGCCGCTGTTCCGGTGCAATCTGGCTTGCGCGGGATGCGGCAAGATCCAATACCCTCCACATATTTTGAAGCGCCAGCTCACGCCGGAAGAATGCTTCAAAGCTGTAGACGAATGCGGCACGCCGATTGTCTCCATCCCCGGCGGAGAGCCGCTCATGCATCCGGAGATAGACAAGATCGTCGAAGGCCTGGTCGCGCGCAAAAAATATATCTACCTGTGTACGAATGCTCTGCTGCTGAAAGAAAAGATTGATCTGTTCCAGCCGAGCAAATACCTGACCTTCAGCGTGCACCTGGACGGCCAGAGCGATGAGCACGATTTTTCCGTATGCCGCGAAGGCGGATACGAGGCTGCCGTAGAAGGTGTAAAAGAAGCTTTGCGGCGCGGCTTCCGCGTGACCACTAACACTACGCTCTTCGACGGCGCGGACCCAAAACACGTGCGTCAGTTTTTCGATGACATGATGGATCTGGGAATCGAAGGCATGATGCTCTCTCCCGGCTATTCGTATGAAAAAGCACCCGACCAGCAACACTTTTTAGGCCGCGCCCGCACGCGGAGGCTCTTCCGTGCCATGCTTTCCAACCGGAAGAAAAACTGGCGATTCAATCAGTCGCCGCTGTTCCTGGAATTTCTGATGGGCAAGCGGCAGTATGCCTGCACTCCCTGGGGTATGCCGACTTATAACATCTTCGGTTGGCAAAAGCCCTGCTACCTGCTGCAAGACGGCTATGCCGATACCTTCGAAGAGCTGCTGCGCGAAACCGAATGGGAGAACTACGGAACGGAATCCGGCAATCCTAAATGCGCCAACTGCATGGTGCACAGCGGCTACGAAGCCTCCGCGGTGAATGAAACTTTCAGCTCCGTCGGCGGCTTCCTGTCCACAATTAAGGCGACGCTCTTCAATCGCTACGCGGATGAAGGCGCAGTACGCTTGCTCGATGAATACTCCGCTTCCGCGAATGCGCAAAACGAATTGGTCCAGATCGGCAGAGCCAGTGAGTCGCTGGAAGAGACAAGAGCGTAGAAGTTCGCAATTTCAAGTTCCAATTTCGTTTCCGCAGGGGCCGAGTCACCGTTTACGATTCCAAACTCAATTTTTTTTCAAGTCACGAACTGCCTGCTTGCCGCACACGTTCAGTTGCGACACCGATGAGAAGCCCGGCACAAAAGTGGTCAGGATTTACATCGCTTTTGGCAGAACGCGAAACATCCTGCCCTTTGGCAGCCGGTATACGGAAAAGTCCCGCTGGTCCAAAGTAAAAACCGTGTCCAGCCCGTTGCACGCAGCTAGATGAACCAGTGCGGCATCAGCCAGCTGCGGCTTAATGTCCTGATATTTCTTCAGTATTGACCCGATAGGCGCGGCATCTTCGCTGTTGAGCGGCAAAAGCGCAAGAAAACCCGAATCGATGCCATCCATCAAACTTTGCAAATTTTTCGGCCCGTGAACGCCTTGCCCAAGCAGCCAGGCTGCTTCGATAATGACTGGCCAGCAGGTAAATAGGGGGCCCGGCATTTCGTGAAGGGCCTCGACGCAGACCCGGTGATATTGATCGTGGCGGTTCAAGATGGCAACAACCGGGCCGGTATCCACCAGGACACGTCTCATCTCTTTTTGCCAAAATCCTTGAAATAGCGCGGGTTTGTACTTAGGTCAGAGGGGCCATCCGAACTGCCGATCACTCCCGCCTGTGTAGCTAACTCGTATGCTGAGCGCCCTTCTGCCGGTGCTTCGAGATACTTTTCCAACGCCTCGCGAACCAGGTCGGATTCAGTTGTGTCCCGGGCGCGCGACCGGGCGCGAAGGCGCTC
>JAICKN010000303.1 GCA_025927855.1 Terriglobales bacterium | reverse complement strand
ATTGGGCAGAACAAAATCAATGGTGGTTGTAATCGAATCGGCAGCAGCATAAAGGCGCAACAATTTATAAGGCGCGCTATTGGAGCTGGGAGTGTGTGCGCTCATGCGGAAGCCATTGGAAATCGGTTCGAAGTTTTTTTGCTTTTCGTGGATGCTGCGCCGCGTGCGCCACCACCATGCCTGGTGAACGAATGGACCGTGCGCGGGATCCATGAGGCCGATAATGCCGTGGTCCACGCTCACCGGCATCTCCGCTCGAAGAAAAGCCCGCTTGAATTTGCCGCTGAATTTTGCGGTCTCGGGAACGGGCAGCGGGGGCGGCTCAGCCTTGCTGAAGCCTGCGCCAGCGGGCGCAGGATCAGGCACGAAGACCCATATATAACCATCGCGCTCCTCGCATCCGTAACTGCCGGCATAAATGCGGTCCACGCGGAGCGTTTGGTCCGGGGTGAGCGAGGGAATATTCTGACATTGCCCGGTGCGCGCGTCGAATCGCCAACCGTGGTAGCTGCATTCCAGTTGCTGTCCATCGAAATGCCCGCAGGAGAGCGGCATGCCGCGATGAGGGCAGGCATCCCGCAGAGCAAATGGACGGCCCTGCCGGTCGCGGCCCAGAACCATTGGGATTTCGAGGAGCAATATTTTGTAAAGCATCTCCGGCTGCAAAAGCTCTGCGGGAACGGCCCGGTACCAGAAGCCATAGAGCATAAGCGCATCCGGCTGTCTGCGTGTCGGGTGGGCCTGCGCAAACTCAGTCTTTCCCGCTTCGGCCTGGTCTAGTGGAGGCATTGCGATCAGTGGCAGCGTATCACAGAGCTGTCATAAGTTTTGATTCAGGATTATTTAGAAAGTCTTCAGGAGGAAAACAGTAGCGGAGGCGAGAGACGGCAAATGCCAATTGATCGGAGAGCTGGCGCAAACCTGCCAGCTCTCGAAGCAAATCGGCCGGACTAAAGCGCGGCTACGCCGACTTCCTGATTGCGGATGCGGATGGCGTGGTCAATCTTCGACAAAAAGATTTTGCCGTCGCCGATTTTTCCGGTGGATGCGGTTTTGACAATGGCATCTACGGTGGAGTTCACCATTTCGTCGGCCAGCACCATTTCAATTTTGATTTTTGGCAGCAAGTCCACACTGTATTCACGGCCTCGGTAGACCTCGGTGTGCCCCTTCTGGCGGCCATGGCCACGCACTTCCAGCACCGTCATGCCCTGTACACCTAGCTCGGCTAATGCTTCCTTTACCGCTTCAAACTTGGAAGGCTGAATGATTGCTTCTACTTTGGTCATTGCTTTCGTCCCTCGTCACAAATTCGTTTTGTTTTAGTTCCAGCGCGATAAGCCGGGGTTTCGCGGAACAGGGGGCCGACGGCCCGTTTTCAGCAACGTGCAAACCCCAAATGTTTCACGCCAGCGTATCACAATCAGGGCGGTCCAGATGCGCGGGATACGCAGATTCATATAAACACTTTGAATCTTATGTATAAGAAATTATGCATTGCTCAAAATTAAATTTTGTATTGTGATGTTCCGGGTTTACCTTATGCGTGCCATCTCCCTTGTCCTGAGGAAAATAGCCCCTTCATGAAAATCGCCGGTTTTCTTCTTCTGGTCTCCGGAGAGGCGCTTGTGATAGCCGCGCTCGCCCTGCTTGCGGAGACCTCGCCGCGCGCTGTATTTGTAATTGCCGGGCTGGCGGTGCAAGTGCTTGGTCTGGTACTTGTGGCGCGCGCTCACATGGCTCCGGAGGGCAAACGGTGAATCCATCCGCGCCTGTGTTTCTTTCTTCCTCCTCCGGTGTAATTTGCCTGCTGTGCATTTTTCTGGTGCCGCTTGCCGCAGCAGGAATCGCCCTCATGAATACTGGGCTCGGTCGGGTGCGTAGCTCGGCACATTCCATGATGTCGGCTCTGTGTGTGGCTTCCATTGCCGCTTTGGTGTACTGGGCATGTGGATTTCGTTTCCAGGGCTTTGCGGGCCAGAATCTTGCAGGTTATGGCGCGTACATTTCTACGCTGAGCGGCAAGCCCTGGGATTGGATTGCCAGCGGTAATTTCTTTTTGCGAGGAGTGGCATGGAACGGTTCGGCTGAATCTCTGCTGGTGTGCCTGCAAATTTTCAGCGTGGGCCTGGCCGCATTAATTCCTCTTGGCGCCGGGGCCGACCGCTGGCGGCTCTCTGCAAGTTGCCTTTCCACGGTTTTGCTGGCGGGTTTGATCTATCCGCTCTTTGCCCATTGGGTCTGGGGCGGCGGATGGCTGGTGCAACTGGGCGCAAATTTTGGCTTGGGCCATGGTTTTCTGGATGCGGGCGGCACGAGCACGATACAAATCATCGGCGGGCTCTCGGGACTCTCGGTCGCATGGATTCTGGGGCCGAGGCGGGGAAAGTATTCCAGCAGCGGAATGCCAGCGGCGATCCCCGGACACAATTCCATCATCGTGCTGTTTGGCTGCATGTTGTCCCTTGTGGGATGGTTCGGGCTGAACTCCGCGGGAGCGCTGCTGTTTGGCGGAATTTTTCCAGCGCGAATTCCCTTAGTCCTCATCAATACAATTTTTTGCGCGGCAGCGGCGGCCCTGACGGCAGCCGCCATCACTAAAACCCGCTTCGGCAAGCCGGATGCCTCGCTCACCGCGAATGGATGGACTGGAGGACTAGTCGCCAGCAGCGCGGCTTGCCCGTTTATTCAGCCGGCAGAAGCGGTCTTGATTGGCTTGATTGCAGGAGCGCTGGTCACATTTTCCGTGCAATGGCTGGAATTTAATTTGAAGATAGACGATCCCAATGGATCAATTTCCGTGCACGGCCTGGCAGGAATTTGGGGCGTGTTGGCCTTGGGCTTGTTTGCCCGCTTTCCCGTTGCCGCACCCGAACAATTTTTAGCGCAGCTTGTTGGCGTGAGCGCATTGCTGGGATTTATTTTCCCCATGATTTACGGACTGAATGCACTGATTAACCGCTT
>JAICKN010000085.1 GCA_025927855.1 Terriglobales bacterium | reverse complement strand
TGCCCCAAAGGCGCAAAGCAGCAGCCCGAAAACGAAGAAATTAATTCGCTGGCCTGTGCCTAGAGAAGTGAATTCCAGCGAGCTGATCGTCTCGCGCACAGAGCTGTAATTCGGAGCGAGGACTCCGAGAACCACAAATGTTAGTATGAAAAGTACACCCGCGAAACCTGCGGTTAGCAGAAGCGTGTGCCCGGAAAACCGCGGCGCCACTTCCATCTCCGGAGGCGGAATGCTTAGAGCGGAAACTCTTCTCACGCCAGCAGTGTAACTTTCTAATTGCGATCAGTACAGGCTCATTAACAAGAAGCCATTCTCCAGCTTCGGCAAAGCGTTTTACTGCCAGTTAGGAAGACCGGTCAATCATGCAAACGCGTTTTACGCGGTAAACTACTTCCGAAAAATGCTACCCGTTTTGCCGGGCAAAGATTTCGCGCGCCCGCTCGAGTGTGTCAGCTTCTTCTGGCAATTTGTCCGGCCGCAAACGTACAATCCGAGGAAAGCGCAATGCGTACCCGCTTTCGTGCCGGTCCGAGCGCATCATGTTGTTGAAGGCCACCTCAAGCACAATCTTCGGTTCCACGGCCAGACGGAATCCCTGGTCTTCCACGGTATGGGCCAGAAACCATTGGGTCATTTCCGCGATCTCTGCATCGGTCAATCCGGAGTAAGCTTTGCCGATGTTCACCAGCCGCTTTCCATCCCAAACGGCGAATGTGTAGTCACTCAACACGCCAATGCGCCTTCCGTGTCCGTATTCCACGGCGGTCACGACTACATCAAGGGTGGCCAACTCGCGCTTCAGTTTCAGCCAGGATTTTCCTCTGCGTCCGGGGGTATAGGCCGATGCTGGGTCCTTGATCATCAGTCCTTCATTGCCCCGGACCTGCGCGGCGGCAAACAGCGCATCGAGTTCCTCGGCGGTGGCGGCGTAATAAACCGGCGCGCGGATTATTTGTGTGGGATTCAGATGCTCGCCATTAAAGCGCAAGCTGGGCTGACTTATGTAAGAGGAGCGCGCAGAAACGGGAGATGGAGCCGGGTTTGGCTTAACTGACAAAGAAATGCTGCGTCTCGCCAAGAGCTTTTCCAGAATTGCCGCTCTTTTGCATAAAGGCCGATCAATGAGTAGATCGTCTTTGCTGGACTTTTGGTCATTAGAATTGCTTTCAGGAAAATTGTTTGCAGAGGGACTGGGCGAATTCGCAATATTTGCAGGATCAAGCTTGTCGAAATACAGCACGTCAAAGACGAGATACGCCACCGGAACTCGCTCCATCAACTCATCATTCACTCGTTTCCGTCCCAAACGCTGTTGCAACGCGCTAAAGGGAAGCGCCCGGCCATCCCCGGCTAGATAACTCCATGCCACAATTTCTCCATCAAGAATGGCGTCACCTTCGACGTTGCTTAAAGCCTCCGCAATCTCGGGAAACGATTCCGTGATGTCATCGCGCGTGCGCGAAAATATCCGCACCTCTCCGCTCGAGCAATGCGCCTGCGCGCGAATGCCATCGTATTTATCTTCTACGCGGATTTTTCCTGTCTGACCGTTTTCACCCGGCTGGTCGCTATTCGGACGATCTTCATTCGGACAAGCTTTCTTCGGATGAGCTGCACCCGACTGATCTTCCTTCTCGCGATCTCCCGTCGGGCGAGTGTTCTTTTTCCGCTCCTTCCGGCCGCTCGCGAACTCTTCTATCGCCTCTTTCGCGGACGCTGCCGGGCTGGCGAGCATGAATCCCAAAGGATGGAACAGCCGCATGCGTGCCTGGTCCAGCGTTCCAGCGTGGGCAAAGCGCAGAGTCTCGCCGATATCGCCCAGCAACATGTTCGCCCGTTGCGCCTGCGCCAGCGGAGCGCCATAAGCGTTTGCAATCGCCTCCTCTACCAGGCTTTCCTTCAGGCCAATCCGTAAATCGCCGGTCATGATCTTTACAACATATTTGGCCTCCCGAGGAGAGAGTTGTGCGAGCAATGCCCTGACCATCGCAGTTTTCGCCGCGAGCCCTCGCGCCGCCGCAATCTTGCGTAAATCCTGCTGCACATGCTCAACACTCGTATCGCTATCCTGTTTCGCGGGGAGCACATCCGCTGCAACCCAACCCAAATCTCCCGATCGGCGATAAGCTGCATGTAATTCCGTCTCATTTTTGCCTGAAAGCTCGGCGACCACGCGCCACAACAGCGATCCGCCCACTTGAAGCGTCGTTTCCTCCCACACAGGAAAAGGCCGCCCGGAAAGAAACACTGCCGCGACTGCCGCTTCTCCCGGCGGCCGAGACTTCAAATAAGCCGCCACCAGGGCAGTTTTCTCCAGCTTCTTCGTGGTGGCTGCAATCTGCTCGCAGAGTTTGGCGAATTGCCGCATGGCAAACCTTTAGATTCACAACAATGTTAGATGGGAATGTTAGATGCTCTGCAGATATTCGCGCGGGGAAGCGGCCTAAAGACTAAACATGCCACGTGCTTAACCACAAAGCCAGGAGGAACTTTCCGCTCAGCCTATTTCACCTGGAAGCTCACAGCCGCTCCCAATGCTACTTTTTCCCCGGCGGCAGGAGTTTGCGCAACGATGATGCTGCCCGCGCCGGGCCGAATATCGTTTGCATTCGGCGTGCTGGCAGAAACTGGCGGATGCCCCACCACGTTTACAGTGCCAATGTGCAGCCCCGCATCCTGCACGGTCTGTGTTGCCGTTCCCACAGCGATGCCAAGAAAGCTGGGCATTACAAAACTTTGCGCAGGCGCGGGCTCGCTTACGAGAAGACTGATCCTTGGCGCAGAAATGTCGCTGGCGTTGGCTGGAGGACTCTGTGAAATTACCTGCTCAGTGGCAATTCCCGGCATGAAAACTTGCGCCACATAGCCAATGTCCAGTCCGCGCTGCTGAATATTCATTTGCGCCGCGCGTTCACTTTGCCCCACCACGCTAGGAATCTGCACCCGCTGGGGGCCTAAACTTTGCGCGGTCCGCACCTCAAAATCGCGGCGGACTTCCATACCGGCCGCCGGAAGCTGCGAAAGGATGCGGCCCTCGGGCACGCTACTGCTGTAATACTGGCTCTCTATTTTCAATTGCAAATGATTGGAGGCCGCCATGCGCCGGGCTTCTGCCGGAGTCTTGCCCACAAAGTCAGGCACCGCGGCCACTTGCGCATGAGTGACCAGGCTCATGGTGACCACGGCGGAGGCAAGCGCCACTGCGAGCAATACCAACCCAAGCAGAACGAACTGGAAGAACCTCCGCATGATAAAAGTCATTATAGCGGCGAGCACTCTCCCGCGACTCCGCCATTGTGGGAATTCAGCAATTGATTCCCGCTGCACACAAACCTTGAGCTTCTATACTTTCTTCTATGCCCGCCGCAACCAACCTCCTCGCCCCGCTTCGGCAGTATTGGGGATACGACTCGTTCCGTCCGTTGCAAGAGCGGATTGTACGCAGTCTGTTGGACCGGCATGACACTTGCGTGGTGATGCCGACCGGAGGCGGCAAATCTTTGTGCTATCAGCTCCCCGCACTGGTGATTGGAGAGACTGCGGTCGTCGTCTCGCCGCTGATTTCTCTCATGCAGGACCAGGCAGCGCAACTGGCGCAGATGGGGATTCCGGCAGCGGTTTTGAACAGTACGCTCACGTCCGATGCGCAATCCTCGGTGATGACCAAAGCGCGGCAGGGAGAGTTCCGGCTGCTGTATCTCTCGCCGGAGCGCCTGGCGCAGGCTTCAACGCTGAGCTGGCTAAAAAGCATTCCTGTTTCTTTTTTTGCCATTGATGAGGCGCATTGTATTTCTGAGTGGGGACATGAATTCCGCCCGGAATACCGGCAGTTGAGCAATTTGCGCAATCACTTCCCGAATCATCCCATTGCTGCATTCACTGCCAGCGCCACTCAGCGGGTTCGCCATGACATTCTGGGCCAGCTTCAAATGCGGCAGCCGCACAAATATATCGCCAGCTTTCATCGCGCCAATTTGCAATACATGGTGAAGCAATGCGAATACGGAACGCAACCGGATTTATTGCTGCGCGCCCTGCGAAGTCATGCGCAAAGCAATGTCATCGTATACGCGCCAACCATCGCGCGCGTGGAAGAGGTGGTGGATTTTCTGGAGGAGCATGGCATCGGGGCCCTGGCCTACCACGGAAAAATGGATGCGGCCACGCGAAGAACCAACCAGGAAAGATGGATGTCTGACGAAGTGCGAGTGCTGGTGGGCACAATCGCATTTGGCTTGGGCATCAATAAAGCCACCGTCCGCGCGGTGGTGCATCTCTCCCTTCCGAAATCCATTGAGCAGTACTATCAGGAATCCGGCCGCGCCGGACGCGATGGAGAAAGGGCCGAGTGCATCCTGCTATGGCAAAAGCGCGATGCGGGCCTGCTGGCGCATTTCAATGACCAGATCAGCGATCCCGCGGAGCGCGAGCGGGCATGGCAGCGCTATCGCGACATCCGCAGCTTCGCCGAATCCAAACTCTGCCGCCACCGGCAGATTTGTTTGCACTTTGGCGAGAAGCCGAAGTGGGAGACCTGCGGCATTTGCGACGTGTGCGGAACGGTGCCGGAATGGGTTGATGCGCCGCCTGCGGTTAAGCCCCGACGAAAAGAGAGCGTGTCATCATCACCCGGCGGATCTGTCGCTGGATCATCCAATGCGACATCAGCAAACGCGGCAATGCAAAGCTTGCCCGCTCCCGATGCTGAGTTGCACGAATATCTGCGAGAGTGGCGTCGGCTCACGGCCAAAGAGAAAGGTGTCCCCGCTTATGTGGTGTTGCATGATACTTCGCTCGAAGAAGTTTGCCGTCGCCAGCCACGCTCGCTGACCGAGTTGCTACAAATTCACGGCTTCGGAGAACGCAAAACGGAGGCATACGGACAATCCTTGCTCGATGCGCTGGCGCATTTCCGTGAAGGAGCGCGGGCCAGCGCCACTGCCGAGAAAAAACCTCGGCCATTGGACCAGACCAAACAGCTTTTAGCCCAAGGCCTTACCTTCAACGAGATTGCCGCGATTCGCGGACGCCAGCTTTCCACCGTAATTAGTACCGTTGCCGAGCTTGTCGAGAGGGGCGAAGTGGAATTTCAGCGCTCATGGGTAGATGAAACACGGCGGAGCATTATCGAAGCGGGCTGCACGAAAATGGGTACGCAATGGTTGAAGCCGCTGAAGGATTCACTCCCCGAGGAATTTACTTACGACGAAATACGGCTGGTTGTGGCCCAATTGCGTTGGAAAAAGCTCCGCGGTGAAAATAAACAGGAAGAGAGTGCGCGGGAAGACGGCGCCCTGTAGCTCTTGCTCAAGCTCCCAGCAATAGCATTGCCCGGTTTGTCTGATTGTAGAATTGCCTATTCGGACCGGGTTACGTTATTTATGGCGGTTCTTGCATCTTGGCCTTCGGTTATGTTCAAAAAGATCATGTTCAAAAGATCATGTTCAAAAAGATTTTGATCGCTAATCGCGGAGAAATCGCAGTACGCGTGATTCGCGCCTGCCGCGAAATGGGGATTGCGCCTGTCGCGGTGTATTCCGAAGCAGACCGCGCGGCGCTGCACATCCGCAAAGCTGACGAAGCATACGCGATCGGTCCTGCGAGTGCGGCGGAATCCTACCTCAACATCGGCAAGATCATTGACGCGGCAAGGCGCAGTGGCGCGGAAGCAATTCATCCCGGCTACGGGTTCCTCTCGGAAAACCCTGCCTTTTCCGCGGCCTGCACCGAAGCCGGAATCAAATTTATTGGCCCAAGTCCGGCTTCCATGCGCATGATGGGTTCGAAAACCAGCGCGCGCCAGCACATGGAAAGGGCCGGAGTTCCTTTCGTGCCGGGAACTTCTCGCGGCGTGGCGTCGCTGCGCGAGGCGGAAGAGGTTGCCGCCGGTATTGGATATCCCGTCATGCTGAAGGCCGCAGCCGGAGGCGGAGGCAAAGGTATGCGCCTGGTGGATGCCTCAACGGAATTGAAAGGCGCGCTTGATGCCGCCCGCAGCGAAGCTCTGCGTGCCTTTGGGGATGACGAGGTTTACATCGAGAAAGCCATTGCCAATCCCCGCCACATCGAAATGCAAATCCTCGCCGACGAGTATGGCAACACGCTCTACCTCGGCGAGCGCGAGTGCTCTATTCAGCGAAGGCACCAGAAGGTCGTCGAAGAATGCCCTTCGCCGATTGTAGATGCCGATATGCGCCGCCGCATGGGAGAGGTTGCGGTCCGCGCTGCGCAAGCCGCAGCTTACGCCAACGCGGGCACGATTGAGTTTTTAGTAGATGCTCACAAGAATTTCTATTTCCTCGAGATGAATACTCGGTTGCAAGTCGAGCATCCTGTGACGGAACTGGTAACCGGCCTCGATCTCGTGCACTGGCAGATTCGTATTGCTGCTGGTGAGAAGCTCGCGATCCGCCAGGATGAACTGCGACTGCGAGGGCACGCCATCGAGTGCCGCGTCTACGCCGAAGATCCCGAGAACAATTATTTTCCCAGCCCCGGGACGATTGCTTCTCTCATCGAACCCTCTGGGCCGGGTATCCGTCTCGACAGCGGCATTTATGAAGGATGGACCGTCCCCATGGAATACGATCCGTTGCTCGCCAAGCTTGTGGGCTACGGCGCGCACCGCGAAGAAGCGACCGCACGTCTTTTTCGCGCACTCGAAGAATATTTTGTGGGCGGCATTAAGACGAATTTAGGGTTGTTCCGCCGTATCTTGAGTGATCCAGACTTCATTGCCGCAAAAGTGGATACAGCTTTTCTCGACCGCCTTCTGAAATCGCCGGCCCCGCAGAAACCGGGCCATGCCGAAATTGCAGCCGTGGCCGCTGGACTATTCGCCGTCCTAAATCCAGATTCGTCAATGAATGGAACGAATGGCACAAGGCAGGACGCTGATGGCGGGCGTTCTGCACAGAATAAAGGTGCAGCCGCATGGAAGAGAGCAGCGCGGCTGGATGCATTGCAGTAGAAACTTGCGATAAAGAGATCAGGCCGTGCTATACGAAATCAGCGTTGATGGCAAAAACTATCGCGTGGAAATCGCCCGGGAAAAAGAGGGCCGTTGGCTCTGTAAGCTCGACGGGAAGGAAATTCCGCTCGATGCCGTGCTCGCAAATTCACATGCGCTCTCTTTAATCATCGGCACCAACTCTTACGAAATCCTACGCGAACCAACCGGCACAGAGGCGCGATTATGGATCCAAAACACTCCCTATACAGTCGAATTGCGCGACCCGCGCTCGTTTCGCGGCCGTAATCGAGCCGCTAAGGACCATGATGGTCCCAAAAAACTCACAGCATTAATGCCGGGGAAAGTTGTGCGGCTACTGCTTTCGCCGGGCGATGAAGTAGAAGCGGGCGAGGGTGTGCTCGTGCTGGAAGCAATGAAGATGCAGAACGAAATCAAATCGCCCAAAAAAGGCAGCGTACAGAAGATACTCGTAGCAGAAGGCGAGGCCGTCAAAGCCGGAGATGTGCTTGCGATTGTGGAGTAGCTACCCGGACGCACTACGGAACTCCGGAAGTTACTTCGCTGCGCCGTCCCCATCCAATACCTGCTGCGCAAAATAATTTTCCACCTTGGCCTGGTCGCGAAGCACTTCGTAATAAGCAGCTTTCAATAATTGCTCACGGCGGTCGCGCAGTTCCGCGCGGATCGCCTGCTGCACCTGCGGATTGGAAAATTCGCGCTGGCCCGCCGGCTCCCTGGCAATCAGTTTCACGATCTGGAAACCAAACACCTGTCTGGTCCCCGGATTCATCATTGGGATCGGCGTACTGTATTGCCCGGGCTTAAGTTTTTTCACCATCTCTCCTGCTTCGCTGTTCAGCGAAGATTCCGGAACAAATCCGAGGTCTCCGCCATTGTTCGCAGTGTCCGGGTCTTCGGAATAATTCATGGCCAACGATCCGAAATCGTCGCCGCTGTCCAGCCGGTTCTCCAGCATCTGCACTTTCTTTTGCGCGTCGGACTCATTCTGCGCCTTGTCATTCTTCATGTTCCGGACCTGCGGATTAGGCGTGGTCGTTACCAGAATGCGGGCCAAGTGATATTGCGGTTCGATCAGGTTAAATTCCGCGCGGTGGGTATCGTAATAGTTCTTAATGTCGTTGTCGGTGACGTTGATTTTCGACGTGATTTCTTTATTGAGCACTTTGTCTACGGTCAATGACCGCCGCAGGTCCTGCTTGAAATCGTCCAGCGTAATCTTTTTTTCTTTCAGCTTCTCCTCGAACTGCTCGTTGCTGTACGGAGCCTTGACCTCATTCAGCTTGCGATCTACTTCTTCATCGGTCGCGAGCAGGCCAAGTTTCTCCGCGCGGTGCATCAGTATCTGATTGTCAATCAGGTCACGCAAAATATTCAGGCGCAAACTGGTGGCCTGTTCTCCGACGGGGGCTTGCTGGTCCGAGCCTGCCGTCTGGTTGTCGTAGTATTTGTCCATCTCGGAGCGGTAAATCTTATGGCCATCCACCACGGCCACAACGTTGCTGCCTGCATGATTGGAATTGCAGCCCGCCAGGCCGGCAATTCCGGAAACCAGAATTGCTGCGAGCAGTCCGTGAACTATTTGATTGAATTTCAAGCGCCCCCCTCGATAAAAAGGCATTCCCATTTGCGTTGTCCGCTCACAGGCAGCTACCGCCAGACAATGACACTACTTGTTTCGTTCCTGATTCACAACTTGAGAAGACGTGCTGGTTTCCCCGGTATGCGGCGGAGGAGTCAACCCGGCGCGGCGCAATGCTCCATCAATCGTGGCGCGAACTTGCTCCACAGGAAGCGCGCCGTCTATTTCCGCGCCATTCACAAACATCGTTGGCGTTGCGTCTACCCCCAGCGCATCGCCCTCTTGAACCGACGCCTTTACTGCCGCGTCATTTTGCGCTTTCACGCAAACCTGCAACTTGGCCTGGTCCAAATGATGGTTCTGGCCCTGTAATAACGCGATATGGTCGAGCGCGGCAAACTGCGCCGGCAAACCCTTCTCGCCATTTACCTCGGCCTGATTGGCGTGAATGTAGTCAGCGAAATCCCAGTATGCATCATTGCTCTGGGCCGCCAGACAGTTCGCATCCACTGCGGCATGGATCGCCCAGGGGTGAATATCCGACAAGGGAAAATCTTTGTAGATAAATTTCACCTGGTCCCCATACTCCTTCAGCAACCCCGGAAATAAAACCTGGTGCATGTGCGAGCAGTAAGGACACTCGAAATCATCGAAATTCACCACTTCAACCTTTGCCGCCTTATTGCCCCGCACCGGACGCCCCGCTACGTCAATCTTCTGCATTACATCCGCATAGGGATCCTTAGTCAGATCAAAGCGGTTCAGCCGGGCGAGCGTCTTGTGGTCCTTAGAAAGCAGGAATTCGTAATCCTGTTTTTTTGTGCCGTTATCGAGTACCACCGTCACCGTGTCGTAATTTGTAAAGTCGCTCGGCTTGAGCGGCCCTACCGTAATATTCACGCTTTCTGGAACTTTGTAATATGCGCGCACCTGGTTCTGGATGCGCTGGTTCAGGTCCGCGGGAACCGATTGCGCGGAGCACCCCAGGCAAATCAATAGGATGATGAAAATAGAACGCCGGAAGAAAAGCACAAAAAACCGCCTATACATAGAACAGGATGGCACATTATCTCACAGGTTTTGTTACAAAACGCGCCGCGAAGTCCGCGCTGCCATTGCCCGGAAAGCCGCTCAGAACAACCGCTCTTCCCGCTTCAAATTGCCAATTGCGCCGATATTGGTCAGCGCGAACGTGAACCGGTATTGATTTTCATTTCGCACCGAACCGAGAGCAAAGCGCCGGTACTCAACATTCAGTCCGCAACAGTCCCAGTTGTATGCCGTTTGAAGAGCGGCATACTGCAAAAAATTCAGGTTAGCGTCAAATCCCACGTTGGCAGCGCCGCTGAATCCTTTCTTATTCGTGCCTCCGTACGCCAGCAGCAGCCGGAACTGATTGAACCGCGAAGGCCCGGGAATGGCATTCTGCACAGCCGTTTCTCCCGGCACCAGCAGCATTGCGTGGCCGCCGCCCACTGTGAAGTTGCCAAACCGGTAGTTCACCAATGCCGTGCTGGCGTTGATCTTGCTCGAGGTGAAATCGTAATCCAGGTCCCACTCCGCGTCGGTGCGCGCGGTTGTCTGCACCCGCAGATGCGAGACCAGGGGTGAAAGGTGCCGCGGACTCATCAAAAAAGCAATCCCGGTAAGGTCGGCCGTAGTTGTAAACACGTTCCGCCGCCCGGGAACCAGGGCGCCGCCGAATGTTGGATCGAGAAAATATTTTTGCGCCAGCTCCCAGGTAATGACCTCGCGCACCGTAGGCTCGCCGGAACATTCCTGCGCTGGATTTCGCCAGGCATCGGCGTTTCGTGAAGCGGCCCCCCGTTTGGGAAAATTGACCAGAGATTCGTCATCATTCGTTGTGCTGTTATCATTCACTTCGTTTTCCTGGCTCTCGGCGGTACAGCCGTCCATCGCTCCAACCCGCTTCGCATAGATGCGGTTTACCACCGCATATTCCACCTCGTTGGTGTCGCTCAGAACGTCGCGGTCATCAAAGCGCAGGATGTGGCCGAAATTGTTGACCCCAGTCACATAGTTGTAGGTAATTCGCGGCTCGACCACGTGCTTCCACTTCCGGCCCCACCACTGCCGTTCAAACACCCGCTCCACAGCTGGTGGACGCAACTCCACCGATGTTTCCAGCGCCTGCCGATTTACCGCATGACTGCTGGCCACGCCAAATGTGCTATTAGGGTCGAGTTGCTGCGTATAAAAAGCTTCCTCTTCAGCCAGCTCTGGCCTTAATGACCATCCCCGAAATATCATTGGCAAGGTCAGGCTCGGACGAAAATCAAACCGTCCAAGCAATGGCGCTGTGCTGAATGTGGGATCACTCCGCGAAAGGCCATCCAGCGAACCTTGAAATGACCAGTAGAGCGGCGACTTCGCAATTTTTCGTTCCGCGCTCGACACATCGAATTCCGGCGTATGCAAAATGGAAATCGCATCGCCCGCGGTTGTGCTTTCAAAGTTTTGGTATCGCTCCGCCGCTGCGTTATAGGAGAACCCATTCGTAGTCTTCGAGAGAAACGCCTGCGATTTGACTTCCGAGTTCACGGCCTGCGCGAATACGTCATAGAACGCCAGCCGGAAGACATACGAACTCAAATAATCAGCGTCCACAACCGCCCGGTATCCGCGGTAGGTCGTCTCTCCATTCAGTTTCACGTCTTCGCCGCCCTGCTTCACCGGAGGCGTGCCAATGCCGCGGTCGAAGACCGAAAACAAGCTCAGGTCCAGAAACGATTTTTCATTCGGCCGCGTGCGGAATTCAAATTGCGGCGCCCATCCGCGCCGCGAATAATAGTCCGCACCGAACGTTACGTCCATGCTCCGGCTGATGGCCCAGTAATACGAATCGCCGAGAATCGTCCCCTTGATGGAAGAGTGTCCAATGTGCGGCATCAAAAATCCTGACTTCCGCATTTCGCGTTCCACCGGATACGTGACCCAGGGCAGGTACAGCACCGGAATACCTTCCACCCGGAAAACTGAGTTGTAGATGGTGGCGTACCCCCCTGCTTCCACAGTCACCTTGCCCGCGGCAAATTCCCACTTCGGCCGCGGCTCGCGGCAGGTGGTGATCGTCCCGTGGAACACCACATAACGATTCGGCCCAGTCTTCTCCACGGTTTTCCCGCTGAACAGAAAAGGGCTCGACGAGGTCAGCAGCATCCGGCGGTTCTTTACCCGCAGCCCGGCGCTGCCCCGCACGTTTTCAAAGCGTCCCACCTCTGTGTGGATGTTGTATTCCGCGCGGCTGGCTTCTACGTGCTCATCCCCCGGGCCTCCATCCAGGACAATGTGGCCATCTGCTTTCACCTGGCCTGTATCCGAGTTGTATTCCATGGCATCGGCGCGCAGCACGTATGTTCCGTAGTCAATTTCTACCTGGCCCTTGAGCTTGTATATGCTGCCTTGTTTTTCCTGCTCGATTGCTTTGATGGAAACTTCCTGGCTCTCGCTTTCCACCGGAATTCCAGTGGATGCAGCGTCAGCCGTGGCGGGGACATCTGCCCGCAACTGGCTGGTAACTAATTTCGGGGCGACTAGCAGATGACAAAGAAACGCTGCCGTGATAAGGAATCGAGTACGGGCATTCATCACTAGGGCGCAGCAGGCCTCCAGTCGAAAAGGTACCAGAGGAAGCGCGCGGACGGCAGACTAAAAGCGTTCTGCCTGTTGCCTTCTGAGAATATTGTCATTGCCTGCGAAGAAGTAACTTCATGCCATCCAGATTCCAGCCCGAAAATTTTCCACTGCGGAACGCCGCCATGCCCCGGGGAATTCCGCCGGAACCTGCTTTGATTGATCCCGAACAGTACGATGCCAGCGAGCAG
>JAICKN010000066.1 GCA_025927855.1 Terriglobales bacterium | reverse complement strand
TCCCACAGAGATTAAGTACACAGCAAGACCAAAGAAGACCAAATATCCGATGATAAGCCACAAAGCGTGAGAGGGTGCAGTTCCAAATCCCCGTGTGATTCCCACAAAGATACGCCGAATTAGGAGCAGCGCGAAAATACAGCCAATCAGTGCAGATAGCCAGCCAAGCACTTGAATCCCGCGATGCTTTGCGTCCATAGTCCTCATAGTCAACGATATTCTTGGCGGGCTGGCCCATCCTTCCGATTATATAAAAATATTGAGGCTGCCCCACCCTTCGCGGGTTTCGAAGGGTGGGAATGTTCGTTCATCACATCCCTATCCCGCATAAAAGTTTACATTGCTTCCCATGCCTCAACGCCTTCACCGATACTACGGTTCCGGTTATTTGCACTTTATCACTTCGAGCTGCTATCAACGGCGACCGCTTTTGGGAACCTCTCACCGCCGCAATCTTTTTCTCGAGACACTCGAACAAGTCCGCCGCAGATATCGTTTTGTCGTTGTGGGCTACGTGGTCATGCCAGAACACTTCCATCTGCTCATTAGCGAGCCTGAGCAAGGCAATCCTTCTATTATTATGCAAGTCCTCAAGCAACGGTTCACGCGTAAGCTCATGCCAACTCCAGGAAATTCGCATTTTTCTGCGAAGGGGAGACTCCGGGAGGCCGCTTTACTAGAATCCGGCCGAATCTGGCAGCGGCGTTTTTATGATTTCGTGGTATGGAACCCACACAAGCGGGCCGAAAAATTGAACTATATGCATCAGAACCCGGTAAAGCGCAGCTTGGTGCTTGAGCCCGAACACTGGGCATGGAGCAGTTACCGTCATTATGCGTATGGAGAGGTTGGACCAGTTCTGGTGAATGAAAAACAACTCGCGAAGATGAAGGTGACATTAAAAGAAGTGTCTTAATGCCCACCCTTCGAAAACCGCGAAGGGTGGGGCAGCCTCAGTAATTTAGTTGTAGTGGAAGGGCGGGCCAGCCCGCCTGCGGCAGCTTCTATAACACATTGCACTGCACAGCCCTCCTCCCACGCGTCTAAACTACCTGCGAGCGCAAATTCGCAACTAAACACATCATCCCCAGAGGCCACCCATGCAGAAACGCAAACTCGGAAAAAGCAATCTGGAAGTATCGGAAATTGGATTTGGTTGTATGGGACTCAGCTTCGGCTATGGCCCCGCTGTAGACAAACAGCAGGCAGTCTCCGTCATCAGGGCGGCGGTTGAGCATGGAGTGACGTTTTTCGACACCGCGGAAGTTTACGGCCCATTTGCCAATGAAGAAGTCGTGGGAGAAGCTCTCGCTCCCTACCGTGACCGGGTGGCGATTGCCACAAAATTCGGCTTCGCATTCGATTCCAATGGGAAGCAGGCGGGACTGAACAGCCGTCCAGAGCACATTAAGGAAGCGGCCGAGGCTTCCCTTAAGCGCCTCAGGACGGACGTGATTGACCTGCTCTATCAGCATCGCGTTGATCCCAATGTTCCCATTGAAGATGTCGCGGGCGCGGTCAAGGATCTCATCCAGCAGGGCAAGGTAAAGCACTTTGGGCTTTCCGAGGCAGGCGTGAAGACAATCCGACGCGCCAATGCGGTCCAGCCGGTCACCGCGTTGCAGAGCGAATATTCCCTTTGGTGGAGAGAGCCGGAAGAAGCGATCCTGCCCACGCTCGAAGAGCTCGGCATCGGATTTGTTCCGTTCAGCCCTCTTGGCAAAGGTTTTCTCACCGGAGCCATCAAGGAAGACACGCAATTCGATAAGAGCGACTTCCGCAGCGTCGTTCCCCGCTTCAGCGAGGAGAACCGGAAGGTAAACCGGGCTTTAGTGGATGTGCTCAGCAAGTTCGCGCAAGAGAAAAAGGTTACGGCCGCCCAGGTCGCGCTGGCATGGATCCTTGCGCAGAAGCCCTGGATGGTACCGATTCCCGGCACAACCAAGTTGCACCGCCTCGAAGAAAATGTCGGAGCTGCGAATATCGAGCTCACGCCCGATGATCTTCGCCAGCTCGATGAAATTTCATCGAAGGCTCCCATGCAAGGGGCGCGCTATCCGGAAAGCTCTCAGCGCATGATTGACAGATAGGCGCGCCGCGAGAACACGGTATATGCGAACACTATGCATCGAATCCGACCTCTCGCCGGTAGCTCCCGCAGCCTACGGTTGTTTCATGCACGTGCCGCCGGTGCAGCTCTCTCCAATGGAACACGAGCGACCGCAACTTCCGCAATTGTTGTTATCGGAAATGAATGACGAATCGCTTACGCAGCTGCCCATGCACGATGTGTAACCAGCGGCACAACCGCAAGAGCCTGCGAAACAACTTTCGCCGATGCCGCAGGAATTGCCGCAACGGCCGCAGTTGTTGTTGTCATTGAGGAAGGCGCTGTTGTCTTTGCAATCGCCTTGGCACCACTCCTGCCCTGCGGTGCAGCTTGCAGGGTTGCTCGGCGTGGTTCCGGGAAAACCACCGGGTGAATTATTGCCCGGCCCAAGCTGGGGCCTGCGCACGACCTGCACGGGCGCCGCGTTGTGCTCCGCTGCGGCGATTTGCGCATGCGTAAGGGAAATGGCGGTGGTCAACGTCGCATTCAGAGGCGTGCCTTCTTCGAGATAGAACCCCTTGCTGTGCGCCAGCAGCACGAAGGACGTAATCATTCCTGCGGCCCCGCCCACAGCGGTTCCGATTAGCAATCCTTTATGTGAATTGTGCGTCACAGTCAATGGAGGCAGCGGTGGCAACTGAGGGAACCCGGGCGGCGGTGCAGGCAGATTGTTGTTAATCACCTCGGTGTGCGTCTTGTCCGTGGCAAGTCCAATCCCCACGCCTGCTGCGATTCCGATGATTGGCGCCAGAATAATTCCGGCCTTGGCGCGGCCTGCCGGGTAGGGGTACGCCGTCCACTGTTCGCTCTCAATTTTTATTGGCCCGCCAAGAGGTACGACCTCGCCGCCCAAAACCAGGGAAGCCGACTGCATCAGCAGTTCGCCGCGCGTTCCATTGCGCGTAAGCTTCTCGACTTTTCCGCGCACGAATGTTCCGGCGGGAATTGCCACCTGATCGCCGACCATTACGGGCGTGGAAACCTGCGCGAAAACCGCGTCGCCTGTGTGAACGTCATTGCTGTTAAGGTCCCTCGTCAACACGAGCGGAATTTGCGTACCTACGGGTATCGTGATGCGAGCGTTGTCCGGCGGTGCCGGACTCGCATCTGAAGAAGAAGGCGCTGAAGGCAGAGCATCGAACGCCACGCTCTGCTGCGCTAAGCTCTGCCGGCCCGTGTTCTGTTGACCCATGTTCTGCTGGCCCATGTTCTGCTGCCCAAGGGTCTGCTGTCCAAGGCTCTGCTGACCCAAGCTCTGCTGACCCAGGCAAGGCAAAGCCATCATGCCGGAGGTAAGTAGGGCAAAAGTTAGAGAGTGAAATTTCCGAGAGTGGAAAACATGCTGGAAGCTGCGACTGCCGATCATAAGTACCTCCTGTCGAAGGCCTACACAGCGATCCCTGATTGGCGCGATAGATGCGCCTTCTACTCACAATTAGAACAACATTCTTCCCAAACTGTTGCGCTTGTTTTCTTGAAGAAGTGTAAAGAATTGTTATGACAGGAATTACTTTCGTAAAGCGCAAATGGCCTAAAGAAAGAGCGTTGCGGTCGTTGAATCAGCTATTGGCACCGCAGCATTTTTTGTACTTCTTGCCGGAGCCGCAGGGGCAAAGATCATTGCGGCCAACTTTGGCGGCGTTGCGGATGACTTGCTGCACTGGCTGGCGCTCGCCGCCTCCCGCCATGCGGGCATTTTCTAGTTCACGGCGCTTTTTGCGCTGGAAGGTCTCTTCCAATTCATCCACGGAAGTGACCGGACGCGCCCTGTGCCCATTGCCGGAAAGCTCATTGCCATTTCCTGAGACACCGGCAGGTTGCGCTGGTTCCGACGGCCGCTCCAGAATCTGCATGAGGTACAGATAACGGACGGTGTCTTCCTGAAAGCGCTGCATCATCGCTTCAAACATGTCGAACGATTCGCGCTTGTATTCAACCAACGGATCATGCTGCCCGTAGCCGCGCAGACCAATGCCCTCTTTCAGGTGGTCCATATCGCGCAGATGGTCCTTCCATTGCTGGTCAATCACGCTCAGCATGATCATGCGCTCGTGGTAGCGCATGGCCTCGGCGCCAATTAATTTTTCCTTGGCGTTATAGCGCTGCTCGAGCTTTTCAAAAATCGCGTCGCCCAGTTCCTGGCGGGTAAGGTTGTCCGGTTCCACGCCTTCGGCAAGAATGTCCACGCCAAAGCGGGTGAAGATTGCATCTTTGAGTCCTTTGATATTCCAATCCGCGGGATGGATCTTCACCGCGCAATACTCATCCATCAAACTGCTGAGGATTCCAGCGACATAATCTTCGAGGATCAGCTCTTTCTGCTCGACGCCTTCCAGCAACTGCCGCCGCAAGCCATAAACGGCCTCGCGCTGCTTGTTCATTACGTCGTCATATTCCAGCAGGTGTTTGCGAGACTCGAAATGCTGCGCTTCCACCGTCTCCTGCGCCTTCTCAATGCGGCGGGAGATTAAACGCGACTCAATGGGAACGCCCTCTTCCATGCCAAGACGTTGCAACAATTTTGAGACCCACTCTTTGGCGAAGATGCGCATCAGGTCGTCTTCGAGCGAAAGATAAAAGCGGGAAGAACCGGGATCGCCCTGGCGGCCAGCGCGTCCACGCAGCTGGTTATCAATGCGCCGCGACTCGTGTCGTTCAGTGCCTAGAATATGCAGTCCGCCAGCCGCAATAACTTCATCATGCTCCTTGCTGGTGGCTTCATTGTGGCGACTTAAAATCTCGTTCCACTGCTCAGTGGAAACCACATATTCGCTGCCGTTGTAATACCAGACGGTGCTTTTCGTCTCATCCACATCCACCTGGATTTGGCCCTGGGCCGCGCGCAACGGCACCGCTAAACCGCGCTTCACGCATTCCTGTTTGGCCACAAATTCGGCATTGCCGCCCAGCAAAATATCGGTTCCACGGCCAGCCATGTTCGTGGCGATGGTCACCATGCTTTTGTGCCCGGCCTGCGCGACGATTTCCGCTTCGCGCTCGTGATATTTGGCGTTCAATACGACGTGCTTCACGCCTTTTTTCTTCAGGAGTTCAGAAAGCCGCTCGGACTTTTCAATGGAAGTGGTGCCGACCAGCACCGGCTGGCTGGACTGATTCAGTTTTTGAATTTCATCCGCAACCGCGAAATATTTTTCTTTCTCCGTGCGGTAAACCACGTCGGGATTTTCGACACGGCGCAATGGTTTGTTCGTCGGAATCACCCGCACATCCAGGTTGTAGATTTTTCCGAACTCGGTCTCTTCCGTTTCCGCCGTACCGGTCATGCCGGCCAACTTTTTGTACATGCGGAAATAATTCTGGAAGGTGATGGTCGCAAGCGTCTGGTTCTCGCGCTCAATCTTCACGCCTTCTTTGGCTTCCACGGCCTGGTGCAATCCATCGGACCAGCGGCGGCCCGGCATCAGGCGCCCGGTAAATTCATCCACAATGATGACTTCCCCATCCTTTACCACGTACTCCACATCACGGTGGTAAAGCGCATGCGCTTTAACGGCCGTCTCGACGTGATGTTTCAGGTCCCAGTTCTCCGGATCGGCAATGTTGCCAATGCCAAGCAACTGCTCGATTTTTTCCCAACCTTCGTCTGTAATGGTGATGGTGCGATGCTTTTCATCCACGGCGAAATCGCCGGTATAAGTGCTGGCCTCGCCGGGAGCGCCTTCGATTTCTTCGCCCTTTTCAAGGTTGGGCACAATGCGGTTCACGCGCGCGTATTTGTCCGTAGACTCCTCGCTTGCGCCGGAGATAATGAGCGGCGTACGGGCTTCGTCAATCAGGATGGAATCCACTTCATCCACGATGCAGAAGTTATGGCCGCGCTGCACGCAATCCTTTAAATCAAACTTCATGTTGTCGCGCAGATAGTCGAAGCCGAATTCGTTATTGGTGCCGTAGGTGATATCGGCGGCGTAAGCTTCGCGGCGCTGCTGGTCGTCGAGGTCGTGGACAATGACGCCGACGGTAAGCCCCAAAAAGCGGTAGAGGCGGCCCATCCACTCCGAGTCGCGCTTGGCGAGGTAATCATTGACGGTGATGACGTGTACGCCGCGCCCGCTGAGCGCGTTCAGGTAAACAGGAAGAGTGGCGACGAGCGTTTTGCCTTCGCCCGTTTTCATTTCGGCGATGTTGTTTTTGTGCAGAACCATGCCGCCGATAAGCTGCACATCGAAGTGGCGCATGTTCAGCACGCGGCGGCCGCCTTCGCGCACTACGGCAAAAGCTTCTTCCAGAATTGCATCCAAAGCGCTCTCAAGGGCCTTGAGGCGCTCTTGTTCAATCTCTTTGCGGCGATCAAAGTCGGCATCCGGCTCATCGGGAATTTCCGCCAGCGCCTCCTGAATGCGCTTGCGGAATTCTTCCGTCTTCGCGCGCAGATCATCGTCCGAGAGCTTTTGCATCGCCGGTTCCAGCGCGCAGATATTTTCCACGCGCGGAACCAGACGCTTCAGTTCGCGCTCATTTTTCGTGCCGAAAATCTTGCCGAAAATCTCTTCAATCAATCGAAATTCCCCGAGGAGGTGGAAATACCTGACACTATCTCTAAAAGCCTAGCATATTAGATGCGGGCTGCGGATGTAAGTCGCGGAATGGACGGCTGCCGGTTTTGGGCAGGGCGAGCGGTATTGCCAGAACCTAATAGGTCCGCTCCATTCAGCGCTCGCGCCCCGCAACCAGCGAATCCGCCGGTTCTGTATTGGTAAAATACAGCGGCGGGGCGGCAGGCAATGCGCCGCATTCGTTGGCATACCGCAGGAAGAGCTGTAAACCCTCCAGGCAGGGCGCATCGAGGCGGTAATGGATATTGTGCGTGAGGTATTCGGAAACGCTGCTTTCAGGAAGCCCAAGCTTAAAGCCCCACTCGCGCGCCAGCCATCGCACGTTTTCCGGAAGTAGCCCATGATCCCGGGACTTCTGAAAAATAGCTGCCAGCTTGGAAGCCGGCACAGAACTCTTTTCCAGGGCCTCGCGGCGCACAGCCCAGAATGCAAAAACGAACGGCTTGCCGGTAAGGCTGATCCACTCCTCGGCCAGGTCGTAGGCGAAGTATTGCGTGCGGTCTACTTTCAGCGCGGGGTCACCGATCAGCAGGCCGGCATCGTGGCCGGCAAGCATCTGCTCTAAAACCGGCTGGGCCGGTGAAAACTGCTTTCCCTCTCCCCACCATTTCGCAAAGAGAACCTTGGTGAGCGCTACGGAAGTCAGCGAAGAAGTATCCAGCGCAACCGTCTGGATTTTCTCCAAAGGTACCTTGCTGACCAGCAGGATCGAGCGCACCTCCCGCCGGGACGCAATGGCAATATCGGGCAAAATCAGCAGCCCGGGTATTTCCGCGTACGCCGCAGCCGGGATAATTCCTAAATCCGCCGTTCCTTCCCGCAGTTGCGCAGCGCATTGGGAAGGTAGGGTATAGCTGATTTCAAAAGCTGAACCGGCGCTCCCGTGCTCGAAATCCCACATCAGGGGAGCGGTGTTGAGGTATGAAATCGCCGAAATTCGCAGTTTTGCCATGCTTCCTCAATGATTTTAACAAAGATGTGAGCAGTGACCTTGACACCGGATTCGCGCCAGTGACACAGTCCGCGATAGTACGAGATAACTTAGGCAATAAGTCGTGGAGGATCAAAGTGTCGGAAACAATGATGGCAATTCCCGCCTCAGCAGCAGCCCCTACCCTGGAGTGGCTGGCGCTCTCTCTAACGCCGGGTCTCGGAGCCACGCGCGTACGGCGTCTTGTGGAACGCTTCGGGAACGTGCAGGAGATTTTCCGCGCCAGCCTGACTGAGCTCGAAGCGACCGGGATTCAAAGTGTCTCAGCACAATCCTTAGGTACGGGGCGGTCCTTGGAATTAGCGCAAGACGAACTGGCCAGGGCGGCAAGTGCCGGAGTGCGCATCGTGTGCTTGAGTGATCCTTTATATCCCGCCCAACTGAAGCAAATCTACGATCCGCCCATCGTGCTTTATGTTCGCGGCGATGCGGAAGTAATCAGCAAATTCGGCGTTGCCGTGGTAGGAACGCGCCATCCCACGCCGTATGGAACGGGCATGGCTGAGCGTCTCGCCTGCGATCTGGCAGCGCGGGGGTTGGTCATTTTCAGCGGCTTGGCCCGCGGGGTGGACTCGGCAGCGCACCGCGGCGCAATCAACGCCAAAGGCAAAACCGTGGGCGTGTTCGGCACAGGCGTGGATGAAATTTACCCCAGAGAAAATAAGCGCATCGTTGAACAAATGCTCGCGCTGGGCGGGGCTGTCATCTCAGAGTTCTCGCTGGGATCATTCGCCGCCCCGCAAAACTTCCCTATCCGCAACCGCATAATCAGCGGAATTTCCATCGGCGTGCTCGTCGTCGAAGCCGCTGAATATAGCGGCACGCGCATCACGTCGCGCTGCGCGCTGGAACAAAATCGTGACGTTTACGCGGTCCCTGGAAACGTTACCAATAAAAATGCCTGGGGGCCAAACACCCTGATTAAACAAGGCGCGAAGCTGGTAGGCACATGGGAGGACATTTGGGAGGAACTCCCGCCAGATGTGCGGCTTGCGCTGGAACCTCCGAGCGACGGTGAATCCCAGGACGAAGGTACTGCATCCTTATTCAACGACGATGTCCTTGGCCCGCATGAACGGAAAATTCTGGCCATTCTGAAGGCGGATGAGTCCGTCCAGATTGACGAGATCGTCGAGAAGCTGGAACCGGAACTGTCCTCCTCCGAAATTTTCGCGGCATTGTTTGAGCTGGAGTTAGCCGGGAAAGTAAAGCAATTGCCCGGGAAGAATTTTGTGAAGAGCTTCTAAACAGCTATCAGCGGTCAGCTTTCAGCCGTCTAGCTTTTGACAGGCGAGGACTATCATGCAGAGCTTTCAGGATTTGCGTGTTTGGCAGAAGGCGCACGTGCTGACTCTTGATTTATACAAATCAAGCCGTTCTTTTCCGCGTGACGAATTGTATGGCCTAACCAGCCAAATTCGGCGGTCCGCTGCTTCCATTGGGCAAACATAGCTGAGGGATGCTGCCGCCAAAGTGACGGCGAAATGGCAAGACTTCTTCAAATAGCAATGGGATCAGCAAGCGAACTCGAGTATCACTTGATGCTGGCGCATGACCTTGAAATGTTAACAGGCACAGATTTTAAGCGTGTATCCAGCCAAACTATAGAAATTAAACGTATGTTGGCGTCCCTATTCAAAAACTGAGAGCTGAAAGCTGAGGACCGAAAGACTGCTCCGCTTGTCCATTCTCTCTCATTCGTGCTAGGGTCGGGACGAATCACAAAATCATCTGAGGACCAAATTGGCAAAAGGTTTAGTTATCGTCGAGTCGCCCGCGAAGGCGAAGACCATTCAAAAGTATCTGGGTAAGGGCTTCACGGTGGAAGCTTCGCTCGGCCACGTTAAAGATTTGCCCAAAAGCACTTTAGGCGTGGATATTGACAATGAATTCGACACCGAATACATCGTCATCCCCGGCAAAGAAAAGGTCGTTGCCAAGCTGAAGAAGCTGGCGCAATCGGTAGATACCATCTATCTCGCGCCTGACCCGGACCGCGAAGGCGAGGCCATTGCCGCCCATCTGGCCGAAGAACTGGGCGACGGGGCCAAAGGCAAGAAAAAGAAAAAATCCGAAGATGCGGAACGCATCCGCCGCGTCACCTTCAATGAAATTACCAAGCGCGCGGTGCAGGAAGCCTTTGAACATCCGCGCGATATTGACCGCGCATTAGTGGACGCGCAACAGGCCCGGCGTGTGCTCGACCGCCTGGTGGGTTATCAGGTCTCTCCTCTTTTATGGGATAAAGTCCGGCGCGGCCTCTCTGCCGGACGTGTGCAGACTGTGGCGCTACGCTTGATTGTGGAGCGCGAGCGCGAAATCAAGGCCTTCGAAAAGAAGGAATACTGGACCATAGACGCCAACCTTGCCGGCCCAAAGCCGCCCGCCTTCGACGCCCGTTTTCTGGGCAAAGGCGAAGAAAAGATCGAAGTTCCGAATGGCGAAGAAGCTGAAAAAATCCGCGTTGCCCTGGAAAAAGCGGATTGGCTGGTCCGCAGCGTAGATAAAAAAGAACGCCGCCGCAACGCCACGCCGCCGTTTACTACCAGCAAACTGCAGCAGGACTCATCCCGAAAGCTGCGTTTCAGCGTTAAGCGCACCATGATGATCGCGCAGCGCCTCTACGAAGGCGTGGAGTTGGGCGAAGAAGGTTCGGTCGGTTTAATCACGTACATGCGTACCGATTCCACTCGCGTGGCCCCTGAAGCGCTCAATGAAGTACGCGAATATATTGGAAAAGAATATGGCCCGCAGTATTTGCCGGAATCGCCGAATACTTATAAAGAAAAGAAAGAAGCGCAGGCTGCGCACGAAGCCATCCGGCCCACATCGGTCTCGCACCATCCGGACAAGATCAAGCAATATTTAAAAGAAGATGAGTTCAAAGTTTACAAACTGATCTGGCAGCGCTTTGTTGCGTCGCAGATCACGCCCGCCGTTTTCGACCAGACCACGGTGGACATTGATGCGAAGTCGGGTTCCGAAACATTCTGGTTCCGCGTCACTGGCTCGGTTCTCAAATTCGACGGCTTCCTGAAGGTCTACGAGGAATCCAAAGACAGCAAGGACGAAGAGGAAGAGGAACTCAAGCATAAGCTGCCTCCGCTTGAGGTCGGCCAGAAGCTCACGCTCAAGGAGCTAAAGCCGGAGCAGCACTTCACCGAGCCTCCGCCTCGCTATAACGAAGCTTCGTTGGTTAAAGAGCTGGAAGAACGCGGCATCGGCCGTCCATCCACATACTCCGCTATTCTCAGCACCATTCAAGAGCGGCAGTATGTGCAGAAACTAGGCGGCAAGTTCTCTCCTACGGAAATCGGATTAGTCGTCACCGACTTGCTCGTGGAAAATTTCCGTGACATCTTCGACGTGCAATACACCGCTCGTCTCGAAGAAGAACTCGACGAAATCGAAGAAGGCAAAGAAAAGTGGACTATCGCTCTCGCCGATTTCTATAAGAAATTCGAAAAGGACCTCCATTACGCCGAGAAGCACATGGAAAACATCAAGCGTATGGAGAAGCCGACTGACGAAAAGTGCGAACGTTGCGGCTCGCCCCTGGTCATCAAATGGGGCAAGCACGGCTCGTTTTACGCATGCAGCTCCTACGACAAGGAAAATCCAGAGAGCTGCACCTTTACCAAAGAAAATCCCATCAACCTACCCGATCTCGATAGTGCCGACACGCAGGACACTGGCGCGGCGGAAGAGTATTGCGAGAACTGCGGACGCGTGATGGTTCTGAAGCGTGGGCGCTTCGGCCAGTTCATGGCATGCACAGGATATCCCGATTGCAAAACCACCCGCCGGCTCGACCAAGGCAAGCGCGTTCCCGACATTCCGCTCGATGAACTCTGCCCGAAGTGCGGCCGCAATCTGATGATCCGCCACGGACGCTACGGTGAATTCACTTCTTGCAGCGGATATCCGGAATGCAAATACGTGAAGCAGAACTTTATCGGCGTAAAGTGCCCCGACTGCAAAGACGGAGAGCTGGTCGAGAAGAAGGCGCGCAAGGGGAATACGTTCTATGGCTGCTCCAATTATCCCAAGTGCAAATTCACTTCCGCGAACAAGCCACTCGCGGAAAAGTGCCCAAGTTGCGGCAGCGAATTTTTGGTGGAAAAGAATTTGAAGTCCGGCCCTGTGATTGCCTGCCCCAATAAGGAATGCGACTTCGAGCGCCCGGTGGAAGCCGCGCCGGCGAGCTGACGTACCCAAAAGTTTTTGCATCTCCGGGAATCTGCTCACATCCAAATTTTGTTCCACAATCTTTTGGAGGGCTTGAATGCCGAAAAAACCGACCGCTGCTGACGCTCAACTGATCCTTCAACTCTATGACCTTCGCCGCGAAGCCGAAATGCGCAAGGCCCGCGCCTGGGTCGCCGGCTTCTGGCCGCAAAATGCCGACCAGGTAAACGAAATCGCCAATGCCTTTGGCAAGCAGGAAAATACATGGTTGCGGCAAGTCACGGGTTATTGGGAGATGGCGGCGGCGCTGGTATTGCAGGGCACGCTGAATGAAGACTTGTTTTTCGAAACTACCGGCGAAATGTGGTTTGTCTTCTCAAAATTTGCTCCATTCATCGGAGAATTGAGAAAGAAGTCCGGCATTCCGCAGCTAATGCTCAAAATAGAAAAGCTCGCCACAAAATCCAAGGCCGGCCGCGACCGGCTGAAGCAGTTGGAAGCCCGCTTTGCTCCTTTGCGGGCGGCAGCGGCCAAGGCCTGACCCGTTAATTCGCGGGAATACCTGGCGTGTGTGAACCAATCGTTTCACGAGGCGGCGGAGCTTTTCGCTTTTGGATGGGCATGACCGTCCATCTCCGCCGTCCACTTCAGAAAACGCCATAAATGTATGCGCTCTCGCCACATGAATTCCCAGAACTCCAGAAATCCGATCTGCGTCATTTTTACCCCGCAGTAGGTCTCCATTCGCCACAGCAGGTACGGGCTTCTCCATGGAGTGAGCCTGTGGCCGCGGGTGGCATTCCATAAATAACGGATCATGCGAAGAACCTTGGCTTAATCATAGCCATAAAGCGGCTGCTCCTCTATCAAAATCGCGTTAGGGAAAATGACATCTTATGAACCGAGCATTTATTCTGTAATTGCAAGACCTGATACTTATGTCCGCTGAACATTCCTCGGAAGAAGCGCGCAACCAAGCCCGTCAACAGGCCCGCCAAAAAGCCGAAGGCCACTATTATGCCGCGCTCGATTTTTTCGCTGAAGGCGAACACGAGCGGGCATTGGCCGAGTATCAGAAATCGCTCGACGCTGATCCGGAATTTACGGAAGCCATGCACGGAATGGCGCGTACCTTACAGGACCTCAATCGCCTGGATGAAGCCATCGCAGTCTCCAAACGGCTCGCCGAACTCGATCCCGACGATATTCTGGCCCACACCAGCCTTTCCGTTCTCTACCAGAAAAAAGGCATGATCCCGGAAGCTGAAGCCGAAGGGAACAAGGCCCGGATACTCGGCTGGAAGCAACAGCTGAAGAAGAGCTGACTGGCGGAATCTTGTCATTGCCATTTCGAGCGTCACAAAAGGCATGTCTTTCAAACCTTTTGTGGCCGAGAAACCTGTTTTATTTGCACCCGCGAACGAGCAGCGCAATTGGCAGAATAGCTGGCGTCATCCCGACAAGACCCGGGGAGGTTTTCCCCGTGGGATGAAATCTTCAACATTACGAAGTTGGTTTTTCCTGCTCTGCGGCTCTTACGGCCATCTCTGCTCCCTGGAATCCGATCTTGCTATGCGTTCCATCACAAAAAGGTTTGTTCACTGAGCCACCGCAACGGCACAGGGAAAATGCAGGCTTGCCCGTCAGGTCATATTTGTTACCATCTGCATCTACCAGTTCAATCGTTCCTTCGGGAGCTTCAACGCGGTAAGGTCCATTCTTCCGCACGGTAATCTTCACACTCGCCATCTGGCCTCCAAATTGAAATTAATGGTGAGAAATTAGGGCAGCCTCGAAGATAGCAGCTTTAGCGGATACTTCAAAGGAAGCTAAGCCGCCGCCCGCCGCTCAATCACCAGATTGTGATACAGCGCGAGATATTCATCCATCATGCGCCGGGCTGTGAAGCGCTCCCGCGCGCGTTGATACGCGCGCGTGGCATAGTCTTTGCGCAAAGCTGGGTCCTCGCTCATTCTGCGAATGGAGTCAGCCAGGCTGCGCGAGTCATTGGCGTGGAAGTAGAGCGCGGAATCTCCCCAAATTTCGCGGTACGAAGGGATGTCATTGGCGACAATGGCGCAGCGGGAAAACGCCGCCTCCAGCGCCGTGATTCCGAATGGCTCGTAACGAGAAGTTGCCGCATAAATCGAGGCCTTGCTGTAGAGCATGCGCATTTGCGATTCGGTCTGCGGCCCTTTGAACGAAATATTGATGCGGTCAAGAGAGAGCCTGACATCGGTGCGGATGGGAAGTTGCGGCTGTGCCGTGGTCGGCTCCGATCCTACGATGCAAATGGGCAACGGATGCGGATGTTGGGTCAGTAAGGCAACTTGCTTTCCTGCATCCCACAAGCGGCCTACGGCCAGCACAGACTCATCTTTGCTGACGTAAGGATTAAAAAAGATAGGATTGCGGCCGTTGTAAATCACCTGCCCGCGC
>JAICKN010000044.1 GCA_025927855.1 Terriglobales bacterium | reverse complement strand
TGAGCATGATCATTACATTGTCGCGCCGCACCATGCCCCAGAAAACATTTCCGCTGCCATCGCCCCCTTTATGCGCGACTTCAAATCCCAATTTGTTGCAATAGAAATCGAGGCTCGACTCCAAATCGTCTACGATGAAAACGGAGCAATATTGTGAAGGCTCGCCATGGCCCGAATTCTAGCATGCTATTCACGATATTTTGAGTGTGCAATACTGACGCTATGAGCGTCATTTTCCTTTCCGGCCCGATTGGAGCCGGTAAGACTACGGTCGCAAAAGCATTATTGCCGTTGCTTCCAGCGCCGCTTTCTTACATTGAAGGTGATAACTTCTGGACGTTCATCAGGAAGGGCGGGGAATGCGGACTGCTGGAACATTTTCCGGTGCTAGTCCGCTCGATGACAGCGGCGGCAGTGCCGTTCGCGCGCTCTGGTTTCCATGTAGTGATTGATTTTTCAATACCACCCACATTCGTAGAAACAGCACGCAAGATCCTGAAAGAGGTGCCGTTCGATTTTGTGCTGTTGCGGCCCGGCTTTGAAGTGTGCGCTGAACGCGCTGCGTCGCGAAAAGAGGGGGCGATTAGTGATCGCGCCCTGTTGAAGAACTTCTACGCCCGCTTTGAAGAGGGAGGCATCGAACCGATTTGCGACGACCATGCTGACGCGGAATCGCTCGCCCGTCGCATCGCCGAGGGACTGAAGCAGGGGCTCTTCCGGGTCCCGTAAATTCCAGTGCCGAACCGCATTCGATATGGTGGGGGTATGGCAATTCCTGCCTAACTGGCAATGAACCCTCGGGACTCTATCTCTCCCGGCGTCATTTGATCCACATAACACCACACCCACGCCTCGCCGGGCTCAATGGAACGGATTAGCGGATGGTTGGTGTGGTGAAAATGTTTTGTGGCGTGTTTATTTTTGGATGAGTCGCAACAGCCGACGTGGCCACATTCCAAACAGAGCCGCAGGTGGACCCACGTAGCTCCGGTTTTTATGCAGTCCTCACATACATGCTTGTCTGTTTTGGTGAGTTTAATCGTGTTGAGGTGAGAGCATTGGGTAGTCATCTTTTCATCTCCTTAGCTGTAGGTTCTTGTGTTGGAAATTGTCAGATCTCGGCCAGAACGCGGTGCACCATATGAATGGCGATTGCGCCTTCACCTACGGCCGAGGCCACTCGCTTAACGTTGCCGGAGCGCACATCTCCGACCGCGAATACGCCGGGAAGGCTGGTTTCCAGCATTTGTGGCGCGCGCGCCACCGGCCACGCACGCATAGCAAAATCTGGGGAAGCTTCCAGATCGCGACCGGTGAGGATAAAGCCTTTGTCGTCCATTACCACGCAGCCCTTGAGCCAATCGGTGCGCGGCGCAGCGCCCGTCATAATGAATACATGTTCGATATCATGCGTAGAGGTTTCCCGACGCGCCTTATCAATCCATGTGATCTGCTGGAGCTCGCGGCCGCCCTCAAGGGCAACAATTTCGGTGTTGTAGTGCACTTCAATCTTTGGGTTTTCGGTGATCCGGCGAATCAGGTAACGAGACATCGTGTCCGATAAGTTCGCGCGGCGTACCAGCATGTGGACTTTACGGGCAGTTTGCGAAAGATACACAACAGCCTGGCCCGCAGAATTGGCGCCACCCACCACGATAACGTCATCACCTTCGCAGAGTTGCGATTCAATATAAGTTGCGCCGTAGTAAATTCCTTGTCCCTCGAATTTTTGCAGGTTCGGTATAGGAGGCTTTTTGTATTCCGCTCCGGTGGAGATGACGATGCAACGGGCGGAGAGAGTCGTCCCATTATCCAAAAGCAATTTGTAAGGACGTTTTTCGCAGTCCAAGTTTGTGACGCTGTGCGCAACGAGCATCTTTGCCCCGAACTTTTGCGCCTGCGTAATGGCCCGCGAAGCCAATTCCTGGCCGGAGACTCCGGTAGGGAACCCCAGATAGTTTTCGATCTTGGAACTGGACCCGGCCTGTCCGCCGGGAGCGCTGGTTTCAATCATCAGAACATCCAGGCCTTCGGAAGCAGCGTAAACCGCGGCGGCCAGTCCTGACGGGCCCGCTCCGACGATAATTACGTCGCGAATTTGCGTTCGGTCAATATTGGGGTTAAGCCCGAGGCAATCGGCGAGCACCTGAGTGGGAGGATTGCGCAGGACCGTGCGCCCATTGCAGATAACAACTGGCACTTCAGACAATTTGATCTGGAAGCGGTCAAGAAGTTCCTGCGAAGTTTTGTCCGTATCGAGGTCAACGAACGTATAGGGATAGGAGTTGCGGCCCAGAAATTCGCGCAGGCGCAAAGTCCCGGAGCAATGGCGGGATCCCATCAGAATCACATTGCCATAGCCGCGAGTGATAAGGGCGAGCCGGCGCAGAATGAAGGCGCGCAGGAAGATTTCGCTCAACTCGGCATCGCGGGCGACGATGGACCGCAGGCCTTCGGAGCTGATCTCGAGAAATTCGCCCGCTTCGGCAACCCGCCCGCGCACAAGACTGCGCGTACCTGAAATCATGTTGATTTCGCCGGTGAATTCGTGTGGGCCATGGGTGATGATTTCGCGTTCTCCGGTAAGCGTGGGCTGCACGATGGCTAGGCTGCCGGAGAGGAGCACGAAAAAGGGAACGCCGGTATCGTCAGGCTCAAACAAAATTTCGTCGCGCGCGACTGAACGCAAGTTGCCGCCGGGGCGCAGGCGGTTAATCTGGTCGGAAGTTAGAGCAGGGAATGCCTGGGTGCTGGCATCGAGCGCGCTGGGATGAGGCCAAGGAGACATACGTTCTTCTCAATCGTGGGGTCCTGAACATGGGATGATCCATTTTGCTATTGGCTTCAAGTAAAACGGAGATTAATTGTTAGTGGCTGCTTGCCGTGACTTATTTCTTCAATTGAGATGTCGCGAACAGTGACGATCCAATCAAGAAATGTCCTTCCGCATCATCCTCTAGCTTCAAATGCGAAAAGTTGAAGATCAGCTGGATGTAATAAGTTTTTCCTGCTTCTGCCGTCAGCCGCATCGCTGCTCCGACCCGTTCGGAGGACTTCTTGAAGGTTCCTGACTGCCAGTCTGTGCAGATGTTATGTTCGCCAGGACTGACCTGAAAAAAGAAATAGGACTTCCCGTTATTGGCCCCCATCCAAGTTCCATCTACTCCAACGCGCATCGTAGGCGCAGTCAAAACATCCACAAAAAAATACACCAGGGCTTTGCCCTGTTCCGGCTTTCCCATGGGATGTTTCTGGTCCGTCGTTTGTACGTTAAACATCTGTTCGCTTGGGCCGCATCCCGCGGCAGTCCGCGCGGCAGCCGCATCATCTTGCGTCATCGCCGGCATTGCTCCCAGAAAAATAATCAACAACAGAACGCAGCAGTATTGTTTCATAAAGTTAGCTCCATTCTTATCGCGTTATTCAGCACAAAACAGTTTTGGGTAAATTTTCTGGGTTTGCTTGTGGTTCTAAACAGCACCATTCTACAATCAAGAGGTAAGTCTGGCCGGAGTTCCGCAGGCGTCTACTCCACTTTGCGAAATCCCGCTCACGGATTCCGATGGCAGTGTAATGAACCTGCGCCAATATTTTCGTCCCTTTACTCCCCGAGAGGGGAAAATCCTTGTATGCGTACTAACTACTCTGATAGCAACGTTTGATTTTTGGCTTCCATCCAACATCAACGCCGCGAGTTTGTATTTCGTTTGCATTGTTCTTCTTATCTGGGTTCATTCAATCCGATGGCTATGGGCCGCTACCGGCATTTTCATATTACTCACCTTCGGGGGCATTGCATTCGGTCAGCCTTCCATTGTGCAGGGACTTATTTGGATTGACTGGTTGAACCGGAGTATGACCGTTCTGGCGTTGGTTGCGGCAGCGGTCCCGGTACATCTCCGGCTGCGTGCCGTGATTCATCTCGAATCCACCATGGCGGAGCGTGATCGGGCGCAACGAGCTCTGCAACAGAGTCACACGAATCTGGAAGCACGAGTCCAGGAACGGACACGAGAGTTAGAAGCGGAGGTCGAGAGGCGGACACATACCGAACAGGACCTCCGCCAATCGGAAAAATCCTTACGCCAGCTTTCGGTCCGCCTGATCAAATCGCAAGACGCGGAAAGACGGAAAATCGCTCGCGAATTGCATGACAGCCTGGGGCAGTATCTCTCCCATTCAAAAATGCTCCTGGCATCTTGCTTTAAAGATACCGCCTTCAGTGAAAAGGAGCGCCAGGGCTTCTCCGACATCGCCGACAGCCTGGAAAGAAGTCTGGCGGAGGTTCGCACAATTTCGCACTTGCTCCATCCGCCTCTGCTCGATGAGCTTGGTTTCGGCTCCGCCGCGAGAGTTTACGTAGACGGCTTTGCCCAGCGAAGCGGCATCAAGGTCAATCTCAATCTACCGAAGGATACCAAGCGCCTGCCTCCCGCATTCGAGCTCGTATTGTTCCGCATTCTACAAGAGAGCTTGACCAATGTTCTGCGTCACGCGCAAAGTGCGCAGGTCGATATCACTGTGGAAAGGGACACCAGGAAGGCCACCCTAGTAGTACGAGATTATGGGAAAGGCATTCCAGCGGAATTTGCCGCACGCTTCAATACTTTCGGTGAAGGAGGCGGCGTAGGGTTGAGTGGCATGCGCGAACGTGCCGCGGAATTACAGGGTAGTTTGAAGATCGAATGCTGTGAACAAGGTGCTTTGGTCTGCGCAATGCTTCCGCTAGGAAACACTGGTGATGTGGATGAGCATGCTGAGGATACCTGCCATCCCCTACGAATCGAAACCCCTACTCCCAAAAGGCCCTGAATTGCTCTTTGCAGCAAAGGATAGTAAGCATCATGGCCTGCTATTTTTACGAATATATGTGGCGGGGATGAACTCCCATTTCTTGACTCCTTCAACTACCAACTCATCCAGTCCGTACCCAACGGCATGTCGTACTTTGACGTTATGGGACATAACCATCTGGTCAGCAGGAGGAGTATTCACTTCTTCGGTTCCGCTCGGGCAGTTATTTCATAAAAGCAGGGCAGATGGAAATTGAGATTCATTGCAATCTCTGCGGGCGCCATTCAGCACACAAACAACGACGAAAAAATATAATTCTCGACGACATAGCGGGTAAGAGGGATTGCACACGATTACCACGTCAGCGGTGTGGATTACATGACGAAGCACCAGATGACTGCCAATTCCTACACCAACAACCAACGCTTGAAATCATACATCCTGGATGACTGACAAGGAATGCCAGCAGAGACGACGCGCTGCTGACCAGAACCGAATCGGTTACAATGGTCGTATTGCAGGGCCAGCCATGGCGTTTATCCCCAAACCCGGTACAACTTTTTCCTCAGTCCACCAGTCATACAAGAGCATGCCTGAGCTGCTGCCGCAACGACGTCTCCCGCGAATCCTGGTTGTGGACGATAATCTCGACACCATGGTGCTTATGCGGGAGCTGCTTTCGCGCCGTGGCTACGATGTGGTGGCAATTCCGAGCGCAATGCAGGCGGAAGAGGAGATTAAGAAGCAGTTACCGGACCTGATCCTTTCCGATGTAATCATGCCGGGAAAGTCGGGTTACGAGCTATGCCGCGATATGAAGGAGAATCCTGAGACCCGGCTTATCCCCTTCGTGCTAATCACCGGCCTGAGCGACAGGGAAGACCGGGTTCGTGGGATTGAAGCGGGAGCGGACGATTTTCTAAACAAGCCTATTTTCCCGGAAGAGCTTTTCGCGCGGGTTAAGTCCCTGCTCAAATTGAAGGAATTTACCGACGAACTGGAGACCGCAGAATCTGTGCTGTGCACGCTTGGTTTGAGCGTGGAGAGCCGTGATCCCTATACCGAAGGCCATTGTGAGCGGCTTGCGCTGCATGCCAGCCGTTTGGGCCAATATCTCGGATTGGAAGAGGAGGCGATTATTGCCCTGCGCCGCGGCGGGTATCTGCACGATCTCGGCAAAATTGCCGTACCGGATGAAATTTTGAAAAAAGGGAAGAACCTTACTCCTGCCGAATGGGAGATCATGAAGCAGCACCCGATTACGGGCGAAAACATCTGCCGCCCGCTCAAATCTCTCCGCTTGGTGCTACCGATTATCCGGAACCATCATGAGCATTCGGATGGCAGCGGCTACCCCGATGGGCTGCGCAAAGGCGAAATCCCTCTGCTGCCGCGCATTCTGCAGGTAGCGGATGTCTACGACGCCCTACGCACAGTCCGCCCGTACAAGCCGGCGCTTACGCACGAGCAGGCAGCCGTTACGATGCGGGAGGAAGCCGCGGTAGGATTATGGGATGAAGAGCTGGTGACCGAATTCTTCAATATGCTGCAAAAGCAGGAACAAGTCGCGTAACCTCCCTAAAGTGTTATTTGATGAAATCAGCAGATATTGCTGATGCGGTAAGTTATCATTTGCATATATTTCTTCGCTTTTCCTCCCTTTTTGGCCTATCCTTTTAAGACCTAAAAGCCCATATCTGTTTGGCGGATATGGCTCGGTGGAAGCCCCAAAGAGAGACCTGTGCCTCAAACCAAGTACAGCATCATCATTCCGGCGTACAACGAGAGCGCGCGAATAGGGGGTACGCTCAATCGTGTTTTGCTGTTTATTGAGCAGCAGCAATGGAATGCGGAAGTCATTGTTGTGAACGATGGCTCGCGCGATGACACGCCGGCAATTGTCCGCGCGTACATGGAAAAGAACGCCAATTTAAGGCTGCTGGAGAATCCAGGCAACCGGGGCAAAGGTTATGCGGTGCGCAACGGGATGCTGCACGCCTCCGGGGAGATCCTTTTATTCAGCGATGCGGACCTCTCCGCTCCCATAAAAGAAGCGACGAAACTTTTTGCGGCGATTCGCAACGGAGCGGATATTGCCATTGGTTCGCGCTGGCTGAAGCGGGACATGCAGCTCCGCAAGCAGCCGCTTTACCGTCAGCTTGGCAGTCGTGGCTTCAATCTGGCCCTCCGGACCATCCTTCGCCTTCCATTGAAAGATACTCAATGTGGCTTCAAGGCGTTTACCCATTCGTCCGCGCAGATGGTTTTTGCCCCGCAGAAAATCGAACGCTGGGGATTCGACGGGGAGATTCTTTATTTAGGACGCAAGTTCGGACTGAGGATCGAAGAGGTGCCAGTCCTCTGGTTTCACAGTTCCGGCACCCGCCTCCATCCGTGGCGCGATGGCATACACATGCTTGCCGATGTGATCAGAGTCCGCCGGAATTCGATGGCCGGCGGCTACAAAGAAGCGATCCGCGCCTCACGGAGCAGCACCTCGCGCTAAGGGTGCTGGCTTGGTCACCACGCCAACACCCCGCTGGAAGGTCAAAGTCATGGTTCGCGCGCAACCATTGCATAACCAGAAAAATTCAATGTGCTGCGCAGGCTTTTTTGCGGTGGGTTCAAATCCAAAGCCGGGATTGCCCGGCGAACTGTGAGTGTCCCAACGGAACAGTTTGCCGTCGCTCAAATGCAGAAAAGCAGATGAACACTGCGGGTTAGCACACTTTGAGAGCATCATCGCCTCCGTGGGGCCGGTTTTCCCGTGTGCATATTAGATTGTAGTCCTTTGGAAAAGCGATGCCAGCAAGAATAAGGAGCTTGTGGAAATCCCCCCTTTTCCCAAATAGAAACCGAGCTGCAAATTGGAATTAAACCGCCTGAAACTAAGCAGCGGATTTCTTAATTGCCTCTACCACTTTGCTCCCCATTTCCCTCGTAGAAAGCGCTTTTTTCCCGCCCTTGGCCAAGTCCCGAGTGCGGTGGCCTGCGTTCAGGACCTCGGTCACAGCGGCTTCGATGGAGTGCGCCTCATTCTTCAGCTTGAACGAGTGCCGCAGCATCATTGCCGCGGAAAGAATGGTCCCAAGAGGATTTGCGATTCCTTGTCCGGCAATATCGGGCGCGGAGCCATGGATCGGTTCATAAAGCCCGACCGGACCGCCTATGCTGGCTGAAGCCAGCATTCCCAAGGATCCGACCAGGCCGCCAGCCTGATCGGAGAGAATGTCTCCAAACATATTCTCAGTGAGCACTACGTCGAAGTCGGCAGGTTTGGCGACCAGCGCCATGGCCATCGAATCCACATAGGCATGATTCAGCTTCACATCGGGATAATCCCGGCTCACGCGGGTTGTCACTTCGCGCCATAAGCGCGAGCAGTCCAGAACGTTCGCTTTATCTACGGACGTGACGATGCGGCGGCGGTTGCGAGCCAACTCGAATGCCACGCGGGCCACGCGTTCAATCTCAGGTTCGCGGTAGCGCATGGTATCTATGGCGACGCGGTCTCCCGCAGGGCCTTGCGTACTGCGCGGTTCGCCAAAATAAATGCCGGCCAGAAGCTCCCGCACGATCAACATGTCACTTCCGCGAATGATTTCCGGTTTGAGCGGGGAACATTCTTCGAGAGCTGGAAAACATATTGCCGGACGTAAGTTTGCGAACACCCCCAGTTCGCGGCGCAAGCGCAGAAGGCCGGTTTCCGGGCGCAAGTGTGGAGGGAATTCATCAAAGGATGGGCCGCCGACGGCCCCTAACAAAACTGCGCCCGAGTTGAGGCAGGACTGGAGCGTGTCAGTAGGAAGCGGATCTTTGGCGCTGCGCAGCGCCGCGCCGCCTACATCTTTGCGGACGAGCTTGAGTTCATGGCCGAATACTTCAGCAACTTTTTGCAGAACACGCACCGCTTCATCGGTCACTTCGGGGCCAACACCATCACCTGCGAGCACAGTAGTAGAAAGAACCATGGGCCTTTTAAGCTAACTCTGAACTGGGATTTGACGACTGACCTGGCGGAAGTCGCCGGAAAACTGTTCCGATGCTAACATCGGAGACCTGGATACGCCACTTTAACCCCTTGCTGGATGGGCAGAGCAGGGCTACACACCCCAAAGGTGATCTTCCTGCTCCGCGTGATGTTCTGCCATTGAATTTACAGACAATGCATTCGCCGCTTTTGCATTTGCGGGGAAGGCTTTGCGGGATGGCTGGTTCTGATTGTTCTTGGCATCGTCCCCTTCGGACGATTGTTTGCTCCGGTCCCGCACCAGCTCTAAAAGATGGTGATCGTGAACCGTTTTAATTTCATCCGCCAAAAGCAGGAACTTGCGGTATATCTCGTCCAGTTCCCGCCGGTCAAAGTGATAACCCAGCTTTTCATAACGCTGCCCAAGCGCATGCCGCCCGGAATGTTTGCCCAGCACCAGCGTTGAATCGGGAACCCCCACCGTTTTCGGAGTGATGATCTCATACGTAAGCGGGTTCTTGAGCATTCCGTCCTGATGGATGCCTGCGGCGTGGGCAAAAGCATTGCGTCCAATGATGGCTTTATTCGGTTGTACGGCTACCCCAGTGATCTCGCTCAACATCTGGCTGGTGGTATAGAGTTCCTCGGTCACAATTCCAGTTTCGTACGGATACTGGTCGGCGCGGACTTTCAGCGCCATAACGATTTCTTCGAGCGCAGCGTTTCCCGCGCGTTCGCCAATGCCGTTGATTGCGCACTCAACTTGCCGCGCTCCTGCGGCGATGGCGGCGAGGGTGTTCGCCACCGCCACGCCGAGGTCGTTGTGGCAATGGGCGGAAATCACGACTTTATCAATGCCTTTTACCTTCCCGCGGATGGTCGAAATCAAATTCCCAAATTCCGCAGGAACGGTATAGCCGACAGTGTCAGGAATGTTCAATGTCGTCGCGCCCGCGGAGACGACGGCGCTTAACAATTCACACAGAAATTCAGGATCGGTCCTGGTCGCGTCTTCCGGAGAAAACTCGATGTCCTGGCAAAAGGATTTGGCGAATGCCACCGCATCCCGCGCCTGCTCCAGGCACTGCTGCCGGGTCATGCGCAACTTGTACTGCAAGTGAATATCGGAAGTCGCCAGGAATACGTGGATGCGCGAGCGCCGGGCATTTTTAAGCGCCTGCGCGGCGCGTTCGATATCGGGTTTGCAGGCACGGGCGAGGCCCGCGACAATCGGCCTAGTAACTAATTTTGAAATAGACTGGACGGCCTCAAAGTCGCCGTCGGAGGCAATGGGGAACCCGGCCTCGATCACGTCTACCCCAAGTTTTTCCAATTGCGGGGCAAGACGCAGTTTTTCCTGCACAGTCATGCTGCAGCCCGGCGATTGTTCGCCATCACGCAGCGTGGTATCGAATACTGTAATACGAGCGCGTTCCATGCCCCATCTCCTTTGTGAGATCAACACTGTTTGCAACTAAGTTATGCTACTCAAATTTGGAGATAAAAACAAATCTTATAATTATTCTGCCAGTATAAGTATTTATGATTTAATAAGAACTGCTAATGGTTTCTCTCTGGGACTAAATTTTTATGGATTTATCGCAGCTGGAAGTTTTCCTCGCGGTTGCCCGCGAGGGCCGCTTTTCCCTCGCCGCCGAGAAGCTGTATCGCACACAATCTGCCGTCAGCCAGACCATCCAGAAGTTGGAGCAGGAACTCAATGAGCCGCTCATTGACCGCTCCTCGCGCGATGGCCAACTGACCGATGCCGGGCGTGTTTTGCAGGAGTATGCGGAACGGCTGCTCAATTTGCGCAACGATGCCCGGGAAGCATTGACGGAACTGCGCGAATTGCAAAAAGGGAAGCTGGCGATCGCGGCCAATGAATTTACGGCGCTTTATCTCTTGCCTGTTCTGGGAGAGTTCCGGCGTTTGCATCCCATGATCCGCATCACAGTGCAGCGCGCCCTGGGTAGCCAAATACCTGACGACGTCCTGCGCCGTAACGCGGAATTTGGCGTATTGACCTACGAGCCGCAGGATCCCCGATTGCACTCAGTGGTGGTCTACCAGGACGAACTTATTCTGGTGGTCTCTCCCGGTCATCCTCTGGCCCACGAAAAGGAAGTCAGCATCCGCCAGTTGGGCGCGGAGTCATTCGTCGCGCACATCGTCCCCTCTCCCTACCGGGAAAAAGTCATTCAGGCATTCCAGCGTCATAAAACACCGCTGCACATGGCGGTGGAACTGCCTACGTTGCAAGCGATCCACCGATTTGTTGCCATGGGAAATGGAGTAGCTTTTCTTCCGCAGATCAGCGTAGAGAATGAGCTGGCTGGCGGAGAATTAGTGCACATTGCCGTGCGGGAACTGCGTCTCCACCGCAAATTGCGGCTCATTTACCGCAAGTCGGCAGGAATTTCCCATGCTGCGCGGGCATTTCTGAAGGTAGCTGCGGCCTTCGCTACGGAGCGGCACGGGCACTACCGTTTTGAAAAGGAACGCTGAGTTGTGAGCAACTTAGGCTGAAGCGTGCTGCTGCGGGCAATCTGCATCAACGCCGCCATAGCACTGAACCGCGCTTTCCAAGCTGGGATGAACGTCAAAAGCGGTACTTAGGTTGGTGAGTTCCAGTAACTGGCGGATCCAGGGCGTGGGCGCGGCCAACTTCACCGGGCATCCCGTTATTTGTCCCGAGACCAAAGCGACCACCAGCTCTCCCAAGCCTGCGCTATCCATAACGTGCACACCGCTCAACTCCAAAATAATCTGCTTACTTTGCGAGAGAAGTTCCGCTACTTTTGCCGACAATGCCAGCGCTTCGTCACGGTATGTAACTCGTCCGCGGCAAAAAATGATGGTCAGCCCTTCACGGGTATGCACTTCCAGATTTAACTTCAAACCCTGCTCCTTACATTTGGTTGAGGATGTCATCTGCCCGCAGCCCGCCATCCACTCAACGTCTTTCGCGGTCACTCGGGCCGTCAATTCGTTGCCCATCATGATGCCATCCTACTCAATTGGACGCTGTGGATTGGCCCAAGGGCTATGAATTTTTAGTTTCAGCCGCATAAGTTTTATGGCGGCCAGGAAATATGAATCGCGGTTGTTGCCGCAACTATTTACAGCAGCACTAGTTAGAACGGATTTGACGAGAGAATTTGCGCGCTGAAATGCCGGAAAAACGAAGGAAGGAATCTAATTGATAATGGGACGGACAGGCAAATTGAGGGCAATTGCCTGTGGAATACGATGGCCGGAGGGAAGTTAAGAAACGGCGTGCTTCTGTGGAAAGAAGGTCCCTCCTGCAAGTATCTGATTGATGGCATCCACCAGGTCGCGGGCGGCGTCGCCTTTACAGACCGCTCCGCGGATAGACTCGCGGTCGAAGTTGCTGATCATTTCATCCGAGAGATGCAGCGAGAAAAGGACAATCGGCAGATCAGGCTGGGCTTGCGCAATCACTTTCGAAGCTTCCAGTCCGTTCATCACGGGCATGGTGATATCCATGATGATGATGTCAGGCTGGTATTGAGAGGCTTTTTCGATTGCTTCCTGGCCATTGCTGGCTTCGGCGCAAATGGTCCAATGAGGTATTGCTTCCAATAGATTGCGAATCCCTAGCCGCATCACTTCGTGATCATCCGCAACCAGAATACGCACTGGCAAAGGCACATCTTTAGGGGAGTTAATTTTTTCTAAGTTCATGACCTGAGACGTTTGCCCGCAGAGGAACACCCCCGCTTGGCAAGATTAGGCTTCCTTATTATTTTGTCGCAAGAACATCCCTGCGCATCCGGCCAGAAAAACTGAAATCAAAAACTCTGAATGTCTTAATGACTGCTGATTTGTCTTCCAAAATAACTTATTGATAATAATAGAGCAATGGCCTTTCTGTGCCCCACCTTAGCCTGACCGGGCTAAGAGGCTTAAATCGGCAACGGGTAGTTCTTCTGGCCCATCAGCATTCAGGAGCCAATCAGTAAACCGTCAACAGTATTCTAATAGTGAGACGGCAACAATCAAGTTAATCCTGTAGAAAGGGGCCCAGAACCCCTGTACTCTTTTTAACCGGCGTTTCGCAGCTTAGGCGGATTATGTCCGCCCACGGGCTTATTCCAGCCTGCTTCCGTATGTGAAAACTGGCGCAATGTGCGGATCGTACGCGAATAATAGCTCGCGCAAGCAGTTCGCAGCCGCAACTCTTCTCCAGTTCCTTCCACCGTGCTTAGAGCCATTCGGCACCAGGATGCCCGAAAAACTGCGTAGCCTAGCACACAAGATGGAATATAGGCCCGAAGCCTTTCGCTGCTCCAGTGTTCAAACCGGGAGAGTAGGAATTCCTGCGCGTCACGGGATAAATCCCATTCCACTATGGTTCCCGCAAGGTCCCAGGCGATGGAGGTTGGACCGGGGAAGAAGTGGTCATCTCCATGACTGACGGTGTCGGTCTTGTGCAGCAGGCCGTCGTCCGTCTGAATCCATTCGTGCAGTTGCATGCGTCCATCTATGAAAACAGCGCGTTCTTCCTCCGGGAGGGATCCGTTCCATTCCAGGCCAAAGTTCTGCCAAAGATTAAAGCGAACCATTTCCGTAAGATGACCCGGTGCCTGCGTCACCCTGAATGTTGCCGCACGAAGAGCGCAGTACGCTGCGACTCGGTCTAGCGCGCCCGCTGAAATGTCCGCATGATCGAGGCAATGGCCATTCAGTACAGCATACTGAGCGAATCCATCCCCTGCATCTTGCACGCTTGCGCCAAACCCAACACTCGCTAAATAATGGGCGCGCTCAAGGGCCGCCTCACCCTGGGGGCCCATTCCTTCGAATTTGAAAAGTAGCTTCTTATCCGGAGAGAGATATTTCGCGCGCTCCATCTGCGGCCAGGTCGCAGGCCAAGCTGCCTCTGTTTGGAGGAATATCGAACGCCATGCTCCTCCACCGCAGATCAAATGACCCTGAAACCGGGTGGTCGAATCTGGAGAAACGGCAAAAAAACGGAATTTACCCCAACGGTCCTTTGCGTTCCGGGTACAAAGGGACTCCGGGCTGGGATCACGGCTGCCCAATAATGTAATGCGAGCCGGAGGCACTCCGGAATCTACAAGTGCTTCAGCGACGGAGAGAAAAGTCGAGCCGCTACGTCCCGGTCCTTCGTCCACCACAATAAAATCAGCGTAGTTCTCCCTCTGCCGCCGGATCCAGTCAAGTTCCTCCTGATTAAATCGCATAGTGCGGTGATAAGGATGTCCTACAGGCCGTACATTGATCCGCGAGACCCGTGCGCCTTGGATGCGAAGTTGTGCCGCCACAACAGCGCTAAGCGTTACACCGATGCTGCGAATGCCTATAACTGCGGCAGGTTTGCCGCGAACGAGGACCGCCGATGCGAGCCGGACAAAATCGAATGGATGGAGGGCATAGTAGCTGAACCCTTCCGGGGGAGATGTTGTCAGCTTATGGGGGACCTCGGTTTGCCGCAGATGCTTCGCCAAGCTCTGTAATGATTCGAAATTTCTGCCCAAAAGGACGTCTGCCAGTGCCAGGGTAATCTCTGAAAAAAGCGTTTGGGCCGCAAACGCCGCGTCGGACAGGGCGGACTCCATCTCGCCCGCAGCAATCAGAGCATTCAGTTGCAATGCGCGATCGGAAGGATCGCAAAACAATTTTTGCAGGGTTGATTCCAAGGCTGCGAGCATGGCCGCGCCGTAAACTTCTTTCCGTCCGTCGCGGAAAACCCAGGGGTCGGCGCTGGCTTCCATCTTGCCGGGTTGTATTCCAGAACTCATCGGGAAATCAAAAAGTTGTGTGGTAGCGGGCATCCACCGCCACTCCGCCACTTTCATCGCGCGAGGCGCTGACCGACCAGCGGCGGTTGATCTGGTATTCGCCCTGGATAATTTCACTCTGCGGCTGCGTGACATCGGTGGAAAAAGTAAAGAGTAAATTCTTTGAGACCCGCTGCTGGACGGCGATTCGGGCCGAAGGGTTCCGGCCGTTATCGCCCAACAGGGGATCAATTTGGATGCTGGAAAAGCCCGCCAGCTTGCCAATCGAACTGCTGAGCTCGCTTGCAATTCCCGATGCCAGAATCGAATTGGCGCCGAAATTCCCCGGCGTGGATTCTTCTGTAGTTTGCCCTCTCGCAATCAGGTTGATGATGTCCACGGGGGGCAATGGCGGGTCCGAAACATAATTGATCCTGAGCCGCTCCACCGGCCCGGTCAACGTAATATTGAGGTTGTATTGTTCTACCGTGACCGCAATGAGGATGTTCACGACCGGCTCGGTACGGTTGGGGTTTACAAAGTTAATGATTCCGCGCTGCAGTTCATAGCGCTTTTTCATAAAGAATACTTCCCCGGAAGTAAGATCGGTCCTGCCCACAATCACTGGGTCGCTGACGGTGCCAATCACGCGCAGGTTGGCATTGCCTTCGAGGCTAATCTGCGAGCTGGCCGCACGGAACTGCCCGGCGGTCTGGATTGAAATCGCCAACTTGATCCGGTTAGAAAATCCTTCAGAGACTGTGGGTGGAGAATTCCCCGAAAGCTGACCGGCAAAGCCGGCCAGATCAAAATCGGGCGTGAATGAAATACTGTCAATCAAGACCTGCCCATTCAGCGATGCTGCCGCGGTGGTGCCGGTGAAATTCAAGGAAGAATCGAGCACTGTGCGCAGTCCTTCCGGATAACGGATGCGTACGGACTTCGCTTGTAGGGCAAGATTGAACTGCAACTGCGGCTTGTAGGTCACGGATCCACTGGCGGTCAGCGTGCCACCGCCGACTTGCCCATTAAAATTGGAAATTTGCACCCGGTCTGGTTTTACGGCGAATGTGGCGTTGAGTTTCTCGACCGCGATGGGAGCTTCTTGCGTCGAGAGCGCAGCATCCTTTAGTTGGACTTCGCCGCCCAATCCTTTTCCGCCTGTCGTCCGCAAATCCAAAGTCACATTCCCAGCGCTGATCACGCTCGGATCGAACATTTCTAATAATTTCAAGTTGAGGTTGCCCTTAGTGCTGATGGCCATCGCCTTCATATTGCGGATGGGAATTGTTCCGCCGAAATGAAGGTCTGTGTCTGTCCCCCGGAACTCCGCGGGTTGAATCGTCGCGACCTCGTTGGCATAGTTCACGCGTATTGGCGCAGCGTTTGACAACTGCAATGACCGGTAGGAAGCCTTGAAGGTGGGAATTGTGAGATCGGCCTTCATCTCCGCAGGATGTTTGAGTGGCCCATTAACGGCCGCATGGATTTCCGTGGTGCCCTGGAACTCCGGCGGCAGGCTCGCGACGTACGTGGAGAGCAGCGGCGCGAGCGGGATGGCGGAAGTGTCGAGGGTCGCGGTGGTTTGATAATTGCCCGCGAGGGACACGTCGGCTTTCGCGTGAATCGAAGCCTGCGAGACATCCGAACGGATAGCCAGGTTAGCCTTGTGACTGGCCACTTCCAACTGAATCTGGACCTCTCCGGCTTTTGTTTTCTGAAACTGCAGCTGGGGAACCTGGATGTTGGCGGTAAGTTGCGGATTCTCCAGCGTGCCTTTGCCATCGGCGGCGAGCGTGAGCGTTCCGGTGAGCGGAAGGTTCTTCTGCTGCACTACGGTCAGTTGATTAAGCACGATGGCCGGGGCGGATGCGTGAACTTCATACGCTTTTGTCTTAGGAGCAAACGACGCCTGTATAGTGGCGGTTCCAGCGGGAATTTCCGTATTCAGAGTTGCATGCACCACTCCCTGCGCAGCATGGAATTGAAGAACGAATTGCCTCAATTGCTCGTTTTCTATGCTGGCATGAGTGAGCTGAAGGGAACCGTTGCCTTCAGGTTCTAGTTCAGAGCCTCGCAGCGTAACGGTGGCATTGAGGTTTCCTTTTACAGGAAAACTCTTGCCGGTTAAGTCTTCCAGTTGCGCAAGCGAAAAGTTCTGGATGGATGCATTCAAATGGAGTGGGCTGGAAGGCGTAAAGGCCCAGTGATGGAGCCCAGCGCCGCCGCTAAATGAAGCTTGCCCCTGCTTTCTATTCACAATCGAGCCATTTTGAATAGAAATCTGCGACGGGTTGGCTTGCACGGTGAGTTGTGCTGTTCTCCACTCCGTTCCCCGGGCCTGCAGATTGAGGACGGCCACATGCGCAGTTACCTCAGGAGCCTTCATGGTGCCGCGCACGGTTGCATTCAGCCGCGCTGAACCCGAGATTGCTGGAACCTCGGCTCCTGCCGATTTGCTGAACGCTGAAGCCAGCAGCGCGAGATTGCGCAAATTATCCGTGCCAGCCTGCACAGCGAGTTGCGATCGTCGCGACACTGTTCCATTGGCGGTCAGAAAAGTTCCAGGTGTGGCAATCTTTGTGTCGCGCAGCGTAAGTGTGCCCTGCGGCCCATTGTAGGTAGCATGCAGACTGGCAGTGAGGGGCGCGAGGTTTGTTTGTTGCGTCGAGCGGATTTCTCCCCGCAAAGCAGCGTCGGCGCGCAGCACAATATTTTTTACGCTTCCCAGCCAGCTTCCTTCGACGCTCCCGCCCAGGGTTCCCGCTACTGGAACCTGCTTTGCCTGTCGTGACTGTACCGACTCTTTGGCCGCCTGCAGCGAGAGCCCGTGGAATGTGGCCGCGAATTGCGCCCGAGGGGTTCCGCTCAAATTTTTAATCAGGAGATTTGCGTCAATTTCGCCATTCAATAAATTCACTGCCGCCCCGTTTACCTGTAAGTCTCCATGTTGCAACTGAAAGGTTCCCCGCAATGCCTGGGCGTGGAGGGACGCCTTCCCGTTCGCAAAATACAACGAAGGACCATCAATGTTGCCGGTGAGAGCTACGGCATTCACCGCAGGCCGA
>JAICKN010000177.1 GCA_025927855.1 Terriglobales bacterium | reverse complement strand
GCCGGCATCTTCACAATCTTTTTCTGGATGGCGTAGGTCACCAACTGCGCCTTGTTGTGAATGTTCAACTTGCGCATCAGGTTGAATTTATGCGCTTCCACGGTCTTAATGCTCAGCCCGAGTAGTGCGGCAATTTCCTTGACGGAATTACCTTCGGCAATGAGCTTTACGACTTCGCGCTCGCGGGGCGTTAACGTGGAGCTGCGGCTCACGATTTGCGGCCCCTGCGAGCGGGCGCGCAAATCATCCACCAGCTTGCCCAAAACTTGCGGGCTTAAGTACTTCCGTCCCTGCGAAACGTCGCGCACCGCGCTCAACAACTTGGGCGCGGGAGAATCCTTCAAAATGTAGCCCGAGGCCCCCACGTCCAGGCATTGCAGAAGATATTCTTCATCTTCATACATGGTCAGGAACATGAGCTTAGTGTCGGAAAAATCGCGGGCAATGACCCGCGCTGCTTCAAAGCTGGAAAGGCCGGGCATGCCGATATCCATGAGCACGACATCCGGCTTGAGGGCGCCCACACGCTCAATCGCTTCCGTGGCATTGGCGGCCTCGCCAATTACTTCAATGTCCGGTTCACTTTCCAGCACACGTTTTAAGCCTTCGCGAAAAAGCGTATGGTCGTCAACGATGATGCAACGGATGCCCATAGTTTGGATTATGCGGCCGCTTTCTTGGAGTGTCCTTCTCCACGTTTACGCGTTAAAACCGGTACACTGGCGCGAATCTCGGTGCCCTTTCCTTTCGCTGATCGAAACTTCAGATTTCCTCCTACGGCGGCAATCCGGTCGCGCATGCCGATCAGTCCAAAAGTCTGCTCTCCGACTTTTGATCGCGTAAAACCCACTCCATCATCTTCCACGGCAAACGAAATCCATCCCGTGCTGGATTCCAAGGTGACCCGGAGATTGTCGGCATGCGAGTGGCGGGCAGCGTTGTTTAGGGCTTCCTGCACGGTGCGGTAAATTGCGATTTCGCTCTCCTGGGGAATTTCTCCCAGCGACTCCGGCAGTTCCGCAGTGGCAGTGATGTTTGTTGTCCGGTTCAAGTCGCGCACCAAGCGGTGGATGGCGGCCAACAATCCCAATTCCTCCAGGACTTTGGGCGAAAGCTGCGCAATTGTCCTGCGCAGTCCTTCAATCGTCTGGTCGAGCAACGCGAGCGCTTCATGAGCAATCTGCACAGCTTCGTCGTTGCTGGAAGATGGCCCTAAGGAACCCAGATGCATGCGCAACAGCATCAATGCCTGGCCGGTGTCGTCATGCAATTCGCGGCTGATCCGCTTGCGTTCTTCTTCTTGAGCACGCACCAAATGGCGGGAGATTTCTTGTTGCAAGGGAGAATCTTCCTCTTGTGGCCCCAAACGTTTTTTGCGCCTCGTTGAATATTTTGCCGACACTTGGCCTCCAGCCGGCCACCGAGGAAATCGCGCGCACTCATTGCTGCGGAGCACAAGCCGCAAGGCTCCGCGGCGTCACCTACCAAAACCACGAACTTAGATGGGGATGGCCCTCTGGGGTTTGCCCGCGAATCGGATACAATCCATAGACAATGTTGCGCTACTTTACCTCTGGAGAATCCCACGGGGAGGCCCTGGTCGCCTTCCTTTCCGGGTTGCCTGCCGGCATCCCGGTTGACCTTGCCTTCATAGACCATGAACTTTGGCGCCGCCAGCAGGGCTTTGGACGCGGCGGACGCATGAAGATTGAAACCGACAAGGCCCACATTCTTTCTGGTGTGCGCCACGGAGCGACGATTGGATCCCCCATTGCAGTCATGCTGGAGAACAAAGACTGGAAAAACTGGCAGGAGTCTCTGCCTGTGGGTGAAGGCGATCCAGCCCGGCACAAGCGTGTCGCTTCTCCTCGTCCGGGTCACGCCGACCTGGCGGGAGCCCTGAAGTACAACTTTTCTGAAGCGCGCTATGTACTAGAAAGGGCTTCGGCGCGGGAGTCGGCAGCCCGCGTTGCCATTGGCGCTTTGGCAAAATTGTTCCTGCGTGAATTGGAGATGGAAGTTCTGAGTCATGTAATTGTTGTGGGCGCCGCGACTCTGGAAAAGGAAGTTGCCTGGAGTGATATCCGCGCGCTTTGGGAGAAGAGCCAAGGTAAAACTGAAATTCTGCTGAATTGCGCCGACCCGGCCGTCGAGCAGCGCATGAAAGAAGAAGTGGATAAAGTTTTGCGCACGGGCGATACCGTGGGTGGCGTTTTTGAAGTCGTCGTCCATGGAGTTCCTCCCGGCCTGGGGACGTTTGTTCAATGGGATGAACGTCTGGACGCGCTGCTTGCCGCGGCAGTCATGTCATTGCAGGCGGTAAAAGCTGTGGAGATCGGCGCCGGGGTTACTGCGGCTTATTCACCCGGATCTGCTGTCCACGATGAGATTGGCTACGACGCGACCTCTGGCTTTACCGGCTTCACGCGTCCGCGCAATAATGCCGGCGGTATCGAGGGCGGAACTTCCAACGGCGAAGAAATTCGCGTACGCGGATATTTGAAGCCCATCTCTACCTTGCGCCGTCCCCTGCAATCAGTGGATTTTGCTTCGCGCGAGCCGGTGAAAGCCGCCTACGAGCGTTCCGATGTATGCGTGGTTCCCGCTGCGGGAGTAGCTGCCGAAGCGATGGTTGCATTGACCATTGCCAAATGCGCGCTGGAGAAATTCGGCGGTGATTCCATGACTGAAACCAAGCGTAACTACCAGGGCTACTGCCAACAATTAAAAAATTACTGATGATCTACCCAATCGTGAAATATGGCGATCCGGTGCTGGAGAAAGTCGCCACCCCGGTGACCGTTTTTGATGATGAGCTGGAAAAGCTCGTCGAAGATATGTTTGAATCCATGTATGCGGCGCATGGCGTGGGCCTGGCCGCGCCGCAAATTGGCATCTCCAAGCATCTGGCCGTAATTGATGTGACTTTTAAAGAAGACCCCAGCGCGAAATTGGTGCTCGCCAACCCGCAGATCATCCATACCGAAGGGCGGCAGCGCGGCAATGAAGGGTGCCTCAGCATTCCGGAATTCCGGGAAGAGGTGACGCGGGCGAAAAAAGTGACGGTGCGCGCCCAGGATGTGACCGGCAGGTGGTTCGAAAAAACCGGAGAAGACCTGCTGGCCCGCGCTTTTCTGCACGAAACCGACCACCTGAACGGCAAGCTTTACATCAGCCATATCAGCGCGCTCAAACGCGACCTGATCAAGCGCAAAATTCGCAAGATGGTAAAAGCAGGCGAGTGGTGAAAAATTGAGTAATTTCGTAGGTGGGAAATTTGGTAATTTGTAATTGAGGAATTCGGTAAATTGAAGTTGCTTGAAGTTGCGCTTCCAATTACCAATTACCCAATTTCAAATTGCTAATTCTTCTTTGTCTTCCTCCCTCCAACTCGTTTTCTGCGGCACTCCGGCCTTTGCTGTTCTCACTCTTGAACGGCTGGCGCAGGCCGGATTCTCTGTGCAACTTGTCGTAACCCAGCCCGACCGTCCCAAAGGCCGCGGCATGGAGTTGGCCGCATCTCCGGTGAAAGAGAGCGCATTGAAACTCGGCCTGCCGATTGTTCAGCCCGGGAAAATAAAAAATAACGAAGAGTTCCACGGGCAGCTCACGAGCTGCAATCCGGATGCAATTATTGTCGTGGGCTATGGGCGCATCGTTCCCCAATGGATGCTCGACCTTCCACGCCTCGGCAACATTAATTTGCACGCGTCTTTGCTGCCGAAATATCGCGGGGCCGCGCCCATTCAGTGGGCCATTGCGAACGGAGAAAATGCAAGCGGCGTGACCACCATGCGGATTGATGCGGGACTTGATACCGGCGACATCCTTCTGCAGCAGGAAGAACCAATTGCATTGCACGATACATCCGAGACGCTTGCCCCGCGCCTGGCCGCCATCGGCGCGGAATTGATGCTGGAGACTCTGAAACGATTGCAGGCGGGAACCATTCAGCCTCGTAAGCAGGACGATTCCCGGGCGACGCTCGCTCCTATCCTTACAAAAGAAGATGGCCGCATTGATTTCAGGCGCTCAGCATCTCAAATATTTAACCGCATGCGCGGCTTTCAGCCCTGGCCCGGAGCATTCACAATGTTTCGCGGAAGGAACCTGCACATTTGGAATGCTGATGTCCGGCCGCAGTCCAGCCCTTCAGCCCAGGGATTGCAAGAACATGGTCCGCAGCTTCCGAGGCCGGGCGAAATCCGGCTGGAAAACAGCAATCTCGTCATCGGCTGCGGAGAGCAGTCCCTTCTCTTTCCCCTTGAAGTGCAACCCGAAGGCAAAAAGCGCATGCCCGTTCGCGACTTCGTCCATGGCTACCGCCCTGAAAGCGGCGAGATGCTGGGATGAAGCTCTCATCTGCAGCTGTTCTTTCGAGGCGCTGATATGCCGATCTCTCCGGCGCGCAACGCCGCATTCGCCATTCTTTTGCGCGTGAACACAGAAGACGCCTACGCGGCGGAGTTGTTGCACGCGTCACAATTTGCAACTCTCGCACCTGCGGACCACGGACTGGCCACTGAACTTGTAATGGGCGTGCTGCGCTGGCAGTCAGTTTTGGACGAGAAAATCACGGCGCATTCTTCGCAGGCCATCCACAAACTCGACCTGGAAGTTCTCATCTGCCTGCGCCTCGGCATTTATCAAATCAATTTCCTGGAGCGGGTGCCGGTCCGCGCGGCGATCCACGAAAGTGTCGAACTGGTGAAGCAGGCGCGGAAACGTTCGGCGGCGGGGTTCGTGAATGCAGTTTTACGGAAGGCCGCGCAACAATCTGCAAAACCGGGCTTGGCCGCCATAGGCAACGCGTCCACGCCACAGGAGCTGGCCGCATTGTCTGCTCATCCTGCATGGATGGTAGACCGCTGGATAAAGATTTATGGATTCGAATCTACCCGCCAGATATGCAATTACGACCAGCGCGTTCCGCAGACTGCCATTCGCTTTACTGATCCCGCGGCAGAAGCGGAATTAAAAGCGGAAGGCATCGAGCTTGGCCCGGGAGAACTGCTGACTTCAGCCCGCAGGGTATTCTCCGGCGACATAACCAGGACCACAGCCTTCCGCGCAGGCCGGGTAGCGGTTCAGGATGAGGCATCACAACTGGTTGCATTGATGTTGGGTAAAGGCGAAAAATTACTTGATTGCTGCGCCGCGCCCGGCGGCAAAACGCGCGTGCTCGCCGAAGAAAATCCTCGCGCAACAATTCTCGCCGTCGAATTGCATCCGCATCGCGCCCGTTTGCTGCGCAAACTTGCGGCCAAGTCCAATATCGAAGTCCTTTGCGCCGACTCGACTCAGATTCCGATCACCGTGCAATTTGACCGCATCCTTGTGGACGCTCCTTGCTCCGGCACGGGAACCTTGGGCCGTAATCCCGAAATTAAATGGCGGCTTAAGCCTGAAGATTTAAGCGACCTTGCAGGCCGTCAAGTTGCAATTTTGCAATCTGCAATGCAGCGCCTTTGCCCCGGTGGACGCCTTCTATACTCCACCTGTTCGCTCGAGCCAGAGGAGAATCAGGAGGTCGTGCAGCAGGTTCTTTCTTCCCATCACGGATTTCGGTTGCTGCACTGCCAAACAGAACTCGACTTTTTGCAGCGCGGAGGAAGGCTTTCTAGAGAAGCAGGCGGCAAAATACCGCTTACAGCAGGTCCCTATTTAAGGACTTTGCCCGGCGTTCATTCTTGTGAAGGCTTTTTTGCCGCCTTGCTGCAAAAAACGTCTGAAAAACAGTGAGAGCCTGATCCTGCAAGTTGCGGCGGAGCAGTGGTAAACTGAAACCCCGCACGCGGAGAGGTGGCCGAGAGGCTGAAGGCGGCGGTTTGCTAAACCGTTATACGGGCTAACACCTGTATCGAGGGTTCGAATCCCTCCCTCTCCGCCAGGATCTTTTCTCCTCTGAATCAAAAATCTACAAGCACACCCTTTTGTTGGTTTTAGTAGATCCGGTCGTAAATCGCTCGTTTTCTTGTGCTCAGGGAAAGTTCGAAAAACTCACTCCGATAAGGCTGCAAGCGCATAATCTCCGAATTGCCGAGCATCCGGGCACGGTACGCGCTATGAAGGATGAGGAAGGCGATGAATTACCAATTCGAGATTACCGACCAATTCGAGTTTCGGAGCTTCTGGGGAAAGAAGCGCTCGAATATCTCGCATCGGCGGTTGGCCGAAGAACCGGCTGTATTCGCGATTGAATTGCGTAGCGCTCTCGTAGCCGACCTGAAATGCTGCGCTGGCTGCATCTAGGCCGTTGTTCAACATCAGGCTCCGCGCTGACTGAAGCCGGAGCTGCTTTTGGTACTGAAGCGGACTCATCGAGGTCAGTACGCGAAAATGATGGTGCAGCGTGGATACACCCATACTCGCTAGTTCCGCAAGTTCCTCGACGCGCAGAGGCTTAGCGTAGTTCGCTGCGATCCAGGCAATGGCTTTTGCCGTCCGGTGGCTTTGGTCTCCAAGTGTTGCCACTGCGCGCAAACGAGCTCCCACGCTCCCTCGGAGGACTCGATAGATAATCTCACGCTGAATCAGGCCACTTAGAAAAGGAATGTCCTTTGGAATTTCCAAAAGATCCAGCAATCGGCAGCATGCGTTGAGGAACTCCGGCGTCGTCTTGCCGATTGACATAGCGGGACTGTCGGACGTTGCCTCCGCGACGTGAATTTCCTCATGGCTAAGCAACTCGCGGACCATGGACATGTCCAAATTGAGCGAAAGCACGAGGCAAGGAAACTCCTCGGTCGCCTTGGCAACCCAGCTCACGATCGGCAAATCTACCGCAGTCAATAGAAAATGTGACTCGTCGTAGAT
>JAICKN010000237.1 GCA_025927855.1 Terriglobales bacterium | reverse complement strand
GCATCGGGAAATAGAAGCAATCTCCTAATCGCGGCGCTCCGAACAAACACCCGATTTGTGTCTACCGTGCCGCCGGGGAAATTTTCGAAAAACGAAGATGTATGGAAACGTCCGCGCTACTGGGCGCACCTCATGCGCACTGCTGCACTTCTTCTCTTTCAAGCATGGGGACTGATTCCACAACGCCCTCGGTTGTGATCCGGCTCGCCTTGCGAATCTCGCGTGCAATGCTGGTGAGCGCCTCTTGCCCGCGCGAAGTTGAGCAATCTGCTGCCATAACCGAACTGGCAGCCAGTGTAAATTGCAATGCGTCCTCTTGCTTTTCAAAGTAGAGAACAACCTGGCTTGCCGCCATAAAACCCTCCTGCCGAACACCCAAATCATAGGACGAATGTCCCTGTGATTCGCAGATACTCTCTTGGTGCATTTCCACTCAGAAGGGCAACATTAAAAATGGGAGAACAAAGGCCGTTGAATAAATCGCTTACAGCCGCACCGCAACCGCCGCATCCGCGCCAACCACCGTCGTCCACTCCCGCACCTTCCAGCTTCGTACCAGCCCGTTCACAACGTATGGATCAGCTTTGGCAAAAGCCTGGACCACCTCAGGAGTTTCACTCTTAAATAGAAGCACACCCGTATCCATCGGATCGGCGAGCGCCCCTGCCAGCACCAACTCTCCGCGACCTGAGGCGGCCCACGCCTTCTCTAAATGCGATTTGCGGAAGGTTGCGCGCATTTCGGCATAATCTTCAACAAACTCGTAGAACAGCAAATAATGTTTCATCATTTCTCCATGCGGCATACATTGCTGGGTCGCGGCTTGCGCCGAACGCGTTGCGGCGCGAGATTATTGCTCATCCGGCAAACATGATCAATATTAAGCCGATTGGCAAAAGCCCAATCGAAGCAGCCAGTTTTCGCTAAATATGCTATTTTCAAGAGAGTGGGCGCGTAGCTCAGTTGGCAGAGCAATGCCCTTTTAAGGCATGGGTCGATGGTTCGAGTCCATCCGCGCTCACCAGATTTTTGTCAACCGCTTACCGGTCGACCCTTCCTAATGTAAGTTAATCGGCTGCTCCACAATTAGAATCGAACCATGTTCTGCCGGAAATTGATTTTAATTGTGTTGTCAGTTTTGATCAGCGGCAGTACCGTTACCGCGCAAACTGCGGTGAAACCCAAATAGTAAGACAGCTGATTTGAGAACCCGAATCGAAGCGGCCCCATGCCTTCCGTTTGAAAGAACGGTTCTGACTTTACAGCTTCCGCCTGCGCAGGAATTGGGCATTGTGTCCTAATGTTTGCGGTGTCGGCTCCGCCGCGCTAACGCTAGCCTTCCACAATTTGTTCGATCCAGCAACAAATCGGCTTCATTTCGTTACACTTCACTTCATTTCATTACAATCAATCTGTTCTGTTTTTCGTATAATCGGTGCGAATGAAAAGCGTCCGCTATGAACACATCCGCAAAATTTTAAGGTTGGGAATCTGCGGCGTTGCAATGTTGGCATTGCCAGCCGCTGCATCCGCTCAGGCCCCTGCTTCCAATAAAACCGATGCTCCTCGCAGCCTCGCGCCGTTCTTTGTTCCGGCCACTTCGCGCCCCAAGGCGCCCGATGCCGACGGCTTTCTGCAGCGCTGGTTGCTTCTCGAACCCATCAACAAACCGAACCGCACCAACACCGTCTTTACCGGGACCTATGTCCGCGACGCCTTCAACACGCAATATTTTCCCGGCCAGTTCACGGTCGTACCGCACAATGGAGACAAGGTGACGGTTGACGGCCAGGAGCTGGCGTGGCACGCGCTCGATTCCACCATGTTCGACGTGAAGCTGTTCAACTTTGCTTACGGCCTGAACAAGCCGACCTACGGAGTGATTTTCTGGGCTGTCACCGTAATCAACAGCCCGCGCGAAATGAAAAATGTTCGTCTGGCGGTCGGCTCCAATTCGGCCTCCATGTGGTGGCTCAACGGCGAAGATGTTGCCAACCTTTTCGATGACCGGCGCATGGTGATGGATGACGTTGTCTCGAATAGACTCACGCTGAAGAAGGGCCGCAATGTCCTCCGCGGCGCCGTGATCAACGGCCCCGGCCTGAGTGATTTCTGCGTTCGCTTTGTTGATGAAAACGGTGCGCCGGTCAAGGACATTACTCAAAGCTTGCAATAACGCGGAATGGATGAATTGCGCCACTCCTGTTTTCAACCTTTTACGGAGCTACAATGAAATTCAATTTTCTGGCTACAGCGGTTCTCACTCTGCTCTTCGCTTGCGCGTCAAATCCGGCCTGGGCCCTGGGCGGTGAACCCTACATCCATGATCCTTCCACGGTCGTAATGTCCAATGGCAAATATTTCACCTTCGGCACCGGAGGAGGCGGATTGATCTCCGACGACGGCTGGACATGGCACAGCGGAGCGGTGCGGCCCGGAGGCGGCGTGGCTCCCGACATTATTAAGATCGGGGACCGCTACTACGTCGTTTACGCTGTGGGCGGAGGCGGACTGGCTGGAGGTCACGCCAGCAACGTCAAGGTCATGTGGACCAAGTCTCTCGATCCCAAATCGCCTGACTTTCAATTTCACGACGTCGGGGTGGTCGCTTCAAGCAACGGAACTGAAGATTGCGATGCCATTGACCCGGCATTTTTATATGTAAAAGGACATCTGTGGCTTTCCTATGGCACTTACTTTGGCTATATCCGTATCGTCGAACTCGACCCTAAAACCGGCAAACGCCTCGCGGGAAATAAGCCCGTCAACGTCGCCATAGATATGGAAGCCACCGACATGATGTACCGCGATGGCTGGTACTACCTGCTGGGTACGCATGGCACCTGCTGCGATGGCCCCAATTCAACCTACAACATCCGCGTAGGGCGCTCGCGAAGTGTACTGGGGCCGTATGTAGATAACATGGGCGTCCCATTGCTTAAAGGCGGTGGCAAGCTAGTGGCGGGGTCCAGCGATCGTCACATCGGGCTGGGCCATTTCGGTTTGTTGGATCTTGGAGATGGCGTGCAGAAATTCTCCATGCACTACGAGGCAGACATGGACCGCAGCGGCCGCAGCGTTCTCGATATTCGTCCGCTGATGTGGAAGGACGGATGGCCCGTGGGCGGGGACAACTTTGCAGAAGGGACTTATGAGATTCAATCCGAACGTAGCGGCGGCGCGTTGGAACTCGCAACCGACTTTGTCCGGATGAATGTTCCCCGCCGCAGGTTCGGCGGTTTTGGAGGTCCTCCGCGGCCGGGAAACAATCCACGTCCGCAGGCAGGTCAAAATACCCAGCCGCGTCCGCAGCCGCCCGCTGGTGGTTTCTTCGGCCCTCCCGCTGGTCCCGTAACCCCGATCCCCGACCAGACGCTCGCGCAGGATTCCGCAAACTGGCCCACCGGCGACATTAATGTTGACCTCAATGACTACATGGTACGGCCCCATCAAATTTGGAAGATTACGCCGGTACCCGACGCGGGCGGCTATCCCGGTTCGCCTTACTTCAAGATCACGATTGCCGGAACTGCCCGCGCTTTGGCCGCTACCGCCGAGGGGAACGTGATAGCTGTCCCCGCTTTTACGGGCGCTCCAGAGCAACTCTGGCGCATTGACCAACTGACCGACGGCACTTACCGCATTATGCCCAAGGCCATGCCGGGTTCAGGCGAACCCGTTGCGCTAACGGCCATTGGCGCCAGCACTCCGGCACTAGTCAAATTCGATCCCAAAAGTGACAAGGCGCGCTGGAACTTCAGGAAGCCGTAAAGAGATGCAATTCAGGGTTTGCGCAATAGATAGATAAGAATTCGGCAGACGTTATGCGACCGTGCCTGCGCTTCGGTTTCGCGCCCTGTATCATTCTGTTTCCGGCATCGCCGGGCGCTTGAATGAACTCTGAATGAACTCTCTTTCCGCACCCAGGCCCTCTTACTTCAAACCGGCCCTCCTTCTCGGCTGCGTATTTTTCGTCTCGTTCATTTATTTCTACGAAGGTGGAGGATGGAACCAGAACTCGCGCTTCGATCTCTTGCGCGCTCTGGTCGAACGCCACACCTTCCGCATTGATGCCTACCAGGAAAACACGCAGGACAAAGCAATTTTCCGCGGCCACTATTATTCGGATAAAGCCCCGGGGGTAGTATTTCTCTCTCTTCCATTTGCGCTGGCTGTGCGCCATACGCTGAGCGCGGTGAACGTTGCTCCCGAATCGCCTCGTGGTGAATTGGCGCTCTCTTATTTCGTCAGCGCTTTTGCCGTCGCTTTGCCCGCCGCACTCGCGGGCGTGTGTCTATTTTTCATTGGACTGCGCTTTAGCAACAACCTGAATGCCGCCGCCTTCGCCGCGGTCGCGCTGTGTTTAGGCACTCCTTTATGGGCATACGCCACTATGCTCTGGGCGCACGCTTTGGTAGGCGCATGTCTTCTGTTTGCTTTTGCATCGGCGCTGAAAATTGGCGAATCAGCCCATCCGCGTCAGCAAATTTTCTGGGCGCTCACCGCCGGGCTCGCCGCCGGATGGGCGACCGTCACAGAATATCCGGCAGCGCCAGCTTCCTTGCTTCTGGCCCTTTTCGCAATATGGGAGATATGGCCGCGAGGTTCCGCAGCGCGCTGGCGTGTTGCGTTCGTCGGAGGCGCAGGGGCGGCCATTTGCGCCGCCATATTATTGTGGTATCTGTATCATGTCTTCGGATCATTCCGCCCCAGCTATTCCTACTACAGCCCGGGATCGTTTTCCTTCATGCATCATCAAGGATATCTGGGCCTTACTTATCCCCATCCCGACCGGCTGCTGAAGTTGCTCTTTGGCTGTTCGCGCGGATTGTTCATCGCGTCGCCTATTTCCCTGGCGGCGGTTTTCGGCTGGTCCCTGCTATGGAAACGGGGGCAGTATCGTTCCGCGATATTAGTGGCCGGCATCATTTCGGTTTATTACTTCCTTTTTAACGCCTCATTC
>JAICKN010000048.1 GCA_025927855.1 Terriglobales bacterium | reverse complement strand
GTAGCACGATGACGCGCGATCTTACGTGGCCGGTTTTTGCTTGCTCCATCAACGCAGTCTTTCAGAATTCGAGTTCTTACACGCTCTTCAGCGCAGGGTCCCAAATGAACTTATGGATTTGCAGGCCCAGCCGCGCCGGAACATTATCTTCCAGCATCCATTCCACCAGCTGCCGCGGATCCATCATGCAATTGGAAGTATCTCGATTGCCTGCGGCCTCTTTGGCAAAAGCTGGCGAAAATAGAACGGCGCTTACCCGCCCTGCCAAAGAATGTTGCGCCACAAAATCACGGGCAAATTCATAGTCTTTCCGGCCGGTGATTACAAACTTGACTTCATCGTGAATGCCGAGGGTTTCCAGGTTCTCCATGCGAAACGATCCTTCTTCCCCGGAGGCGGGACATTTCACATCCACGATCTTGACGACGCCTTTTGGCACATGCTCAAGGCGGCGTTCGCCGCTGGTCTCAATGAGTACGGTATATCCTGAATCCAACAATTGCTGCATAAGCGGAACCAGCTTTTGCTCCTGCAGCAACGGTTCACCGCCGGTGAATTCCACCAGCCCGCCTTCCGGGCTCAATTGTTCGACGGCGGCCAAAACTTCCTCCGGCTCCATTTTTTTGCCGCCATAAAATGAATATTCCGTATCGCACCATGAGCAGCGCAGATTGCATCCGGTGAGGCGCACAAATACGCAGGGCAGGCCTGTATAAGTGGATTCCCCCTGAATGGATTTATAGATTTCTGTTATCTGCACGCGTTGAATACCTCACAGATTCCGCGCTTACTCGCTGTATCGGGCGGTGGTGCTGTCGGTTTCGAAGACGGTCACGTCTTTGATCCGTACCCGGCCATTGGTAGCCTGCCGCAGCCTCTCGTTGGTTTCGTCATAAAAATATTTCGCCAGGTTCTCTGCCGAGGGATTGACGACCGTGAACGGTTCCAGATCGTTGATCATTTGATGGTCAAGCCGTTCGATCACGTGCTTCATTACTTCGCGCAGGTCTTTAAAGTCCAACAGCAGTCCAGCTTTATCCAACTGCTGGCCCGCGAGCGTTACCCGCACTTTGTAATTGTGCCCGTGCGGATTCTCGCATTTCCCCTTGTAGTTGCGCAGATAATGCCCGGCCGCAAATGTGTCTTCTACCGTAACTTCGAACATGGTCTCCTTTGGCCTGGATTGTGCGAGGCTGTGACCCTATTGTACCGCGCAGGATGCGTAGAGCTCGCAACATCCAGCGCGCGGGAGTTGAGCTGCTTATGACGATGTTTCTTGGCTACTGGGCGCCTGGGCGGGCTTGGTCCTGAAGACTATGATCGGGGCTGCCACGGCCAAATCCCTCATGTAGAACATGTAAATCGGGAGCCAACCGGGCGCTGGCGCGAAGAGCGTTTCCACCCCGGTCGGGGTAGGCATAACGAAGGTCCTGAAAAGTGACCAGATAGCCGGAGTCGGGCAATATTTGCGGCTCCACCAGCGGGTATTGCGCCCAGTCAAGATAGACCCGTCCCAAATAACTCCGCTTTGCGGCAAGCGTGGCCGGGGTCTCGGGTGGCTTGTAGTAAATCCGCATTTGATCCTGGGGGTCTACTTCCGGAGTGGCAGAGTTTATTTGCATGGTGGCGAAGAAATTTTCCGTCTCCACTACCCCATACCAATGAAAGGGGTTCCACCAATATGGATACGCGGAAGCCCTCACCGGATATTCATTGCGGTACATGCGCGCTTCCAGAGCATTGACGGCTTTGCGGTGTTCGTAACCGCGCACGCTCCAAACGGCAACCATGCCGATGAGGGCCACAGTGGCAGCCCAGCGGCCTTTCGGGCCTTTGGCCCGTGCGCCAATTTCCTCGTTGATAAGTGAGAACAGAGACGGCAGAACAAGGCCGCCGATGAGCAGAATCAACAGCGCAGGCTCAACGATAAAAATGATGTCCCAGGAATACCAGCGTTCGGAGAATGGCCAAAACGGCCTGACGCCGTAATTGTTGGTGTAATCAAGAAGAATATGGCCGACTCCCGCGATGTAAGCGAACAAAAGCAAAAGCCCCCAGCGCGGCGGACAATCAGGATATTTTATTTTCCGTCCGCGAAGGTGCCAGCAGAGATAAACGACCCCGACCACCAGCAATGACATGGGTACCAGGCCAAGGAATGAATGCGTGAATCCGCGATGGTGGGCGAAACCGAAGGTCGAATTTTTAAAATATCCAACCATGTCCAAATCCGGCGCTTCCGCAGCCAGAGTCATGGTCAGGGTTGCGAAAGCAGTTTTCCGGTTGAACCAGGACCGGCCCATGCAGGCGCCGGTAAGGAAGTGGGTTACGGGTTCCAATCGTGCAATGCCCTCGTTTCGTGCGGAAACTTTCGATGATGTCTGTTCTTGCTAGTTACCAGAACAGCATATCGCGTTATCATACCGTCAATTTCTTGCGGAATTTTATGCAGACCACCTCGCCGCGCATTACCGTCTGCTATTCGGGAAAAGCAGTGTGACCGCATCCGGAACCATCGAAATTTCCGCAGGCAGGTGGCCGAGCAGTTCTCCGTCGGCTTCCACGTATATTCTCCCAATGTTTCCGGTGGAGCTGGAATCGGCGGGGATTTTGCCTCCGCCACTTGATTCCATACTGTGGCCGCAGGAAATTTTTTCGCTATGCTCCAGCTCTACTCCCCGCACCGCTCGCCGCTCGCGAATCAACCCCCGCAAGACGTACGACAAATACGAGCTGCGGCGATTGGTTTTGCATAACACGAGGCGCAGATCATTCCGCTCCAACGATGCCCCGGGAGCGAGTTGCCGCAAGAGTCCGCCGAAGTTTGCAATGCGCACAGCCAGCAGTTGGGTCACATCCGCCTGCTCAGATTTTCCTGTGGCAGCGTTTATGTACTGCACGGGAAAAAAGCGGAGTTTATGCGTGGCCCACAGTTGCCAGGCTTTCAGATAGTAAGCGCCCATGCCGAAGCGCTGTTTGTGGAGAGTGTTCAGCTTGTAGAAAAGATGCGCGTCGAGGCCCACTCCCGCGGCGATGATGAAATAGCGCTCGCCCCTCCCGCCGCCGAAGTTCTGGTATGCAATTTTGCCCACGGCTATGCGCCGGGCAACTGCGCTCAGGGCAGCTTTGACCGCGCCAGCTGCAGAACGCGGAAGGCGCAAATCATGCGCCAATGCATTCGCCGTGCCGAGCGGGATGATGCCCAGCGAGGCTTCTGTCCCCACCATCCCTTGTAGAACGTCATGAATGGTGCCATCGCCTCCGCAGGCAAAAATCGTATCGCAGCCTTCCGCAATCGCTTGGCGAACTTGTCCTGCGGCCTGTGCCGGACCAAGGGTTGCAGCGGCGGAAGCCTGGATGCCGTGATTCGTGAGGACGCTTAACGCGGAATCAACGTCTGCAAGACGCCGCTCACGTCGGTTTCCTGAGAGCGGGTTGTAGAACAACGCAGCTTTGCGCATGAAGGCGAGGGGCTAGCTGGATTGTAAATAAAGACTACACTCCGGCGGAAATTCGCCGGTATTTAACGATTGAGGAGCTTCAGCGCCTCGCTGTTATTTCGTTTTGATGAATTGCATAAACCGAGTGTGGGAGATTTGCCCAGATGATTTCTTTCCAGATGGTCATGCCATTTTTCTCTGCCACGCGGCGTGATGGGATGTTTTCAGGCCGAATCAAAGAGATGAGGCGTGGCGCTTTGAGTTGTGAGAATCCATAATCGCGGCAGGCGCGGGCGGCTTCGGTAGCGAAGCCCTGTTTCCAGAGATCTCGGCGTACGTGATATCCAATTTCGATTTCGCCCTGTCCTTCGATATTCTGCACGGCCAATCCGCAATCGCCGATCAGTTCGCCGCTCGATTTCAGGACCATCCCCCATAGGCTGTGCCCATGTTCTTTTCTTTGTGGCGGCGGCGGTTGCGCTCAATCCAATCGGCAACTCCTTGCCTGCTATACGGCGCGGGATAGTGCAGCATGGTGATGGGATCGGAAAGAACCTTCGTCAGAGCGTTGATATCCTCAGGGACAAATTCGCGAAGTTGCAGGCGCGGGGTCTCTAATATCAAGAGGCGATCTTGCATATAATTTCCTTGCCATTATGCCAGCCAAGTCCTCAGACAAATACACGGTAAAAAACATAGAAGAGCTGCGCGAGCTGATCCGCCATCACGAATACCGCTATTACGTGCTGGATGATCCGGAAATTTCGGATTTTGAATTCGACCGGCTCATGGAGCAGTTGAAGAAGCTGGAAGAGGAGAATCCGAAGCTCATCACGCCGGACTCTCCGACGCAGCGCGTAGGCGGCAAGCCGCGCGAGGGGTTTGTGAAGGCGCGGCATTCCTCGCCCATGCTCTCGCTCGACAACACCTATAACGAAGCAGATTTGCGCAACTGGGAGCGGCGCGTGCATGAGTTGAGCGGCCGCACAGACATTGATTATGTGTGCGAGTTGAAGCTCGATGGCATGTCGCTGGCATTGCAGTACGAAGACGGGCAACTGGCGCGGGGGATCACGCGTGGCGATGGAAGTATTGGCGAAGATGTCACGCTGAATGTGCGGACGGTGCGGTCTATTCCACTTTCAATTTCCAAAGAAAAATTGAAGAAGGCCGGGATGCCCCCAACCTTTGAAGTGCGCGGCGAAATGCTCATGCCACTGACATCTTTTAAGAAGATGAACGATGAGCGGGAGGCCAAGGGATTGCCGTTGTTCGCGAATCCCCGGAATGCAACGGCAGGCACAGTGCGGCAACTGGAGCCGAGCGTCACGGCGCAGCGGCGGCTGGATTATTTCAGTTATGCGCTCCTGGTGAATGGGCAAACGCACTTTGAGCGGCATTGGGAAACGTTACACGCACTCGAAACCGCCGGATTTAAGGTGAATCCCGACCGCAGGCAGGCCAGCAGCTACGAACAGATTTGGAAGTTTATTGAGCAGGAAGAGAGCAAGCGAGAAAAACTACCGTATGAAATTGACGGCATCGTCGTCAAGGTAGACCGCGTCGCGTTACAAAGGGAACTCGGCTATACAGGGAAAGCCCCGCGATGGGCGATTGCATACAAATACGCCGCGCGCGGAGGCGTCACGCAGATTGAAAACATTTTGATCCAGGTGGGACGCACGGGAAAACTTACGCCCGTTGCGGCATTGAAGCCGGTGCCGATTGGCGGAACCACGGTCAGCCGGGCGACGCTTCACAACATGGATGAAATCGAGCGGCTGGGCGTGAAAATCGGCGATTGGGTGGAAGTCGAGCGCGGCGGCGATGTGATCCCTAAGGTTGTCGGGGTTGTAGAAGATAAAGACCATCCGCGCGGGCATAAGACGTTTGACATGCCGACGAAGTGTCCGGTGTGCGGCGGCGAGGTGGTGCGCACGGAAGGGGAAGCAGACCATCGCTGCGTGAATGCGAATTGTCCGGCGAAGTTGCGGGAGACGATCCTACATTTTGCCTCGCGGCACGTGATGAACATTGAGGGCATGGGCGACGCACTGGTGAATCAGCTGACTGAGCGCGGCATGGTGAAGAACGTCGCCGACATCTACAAGCTGACGAAGGCGGATCTGTTGTCGCTGGAGAGGATGGGCGATAAATCCGCGCAGAATGTTCTGAATGAAATTGAAGCGTCGAAAAAGCTGCCGCTGGAGCGGGTGATTTTTGGCCTCGGCATTCGCTTTGTGGGCGAGCGCACGGCGCAATTTTTGGCGGAGCATTTTGGGGCGCTCGATGCCATCGCAAAGGCCAGTGAAGAAGAATTGCAGCAGGTGGATGAAGTGGGGCCGAGGATTGCGGCGAGCATTTTGGAGTTTTTCCACGAGCCGAAAAACCGTGAACTCATCGAGCAATTGCGCAAAGCCGGCGTGGCGTTTACTGGCAAGAAGAAAGAACGTGGAACGAAACTGGCAGGCAAGACATTCGTATTGACGGGAACGCTGGCGCACTTTTCGCGCGACGAAGCCAAGAAGATGATTGAAGATGCGGGCGGGCGCGTGTCGGGATCGGTAAGCAAGAAGACGGATTATGTCGTGGCAGGAGATGATGCCGGATCGAAGCTGGAGAAGGCCAATGAACTAGGCGTTCCTGTCATTACCGAAGACGAAATGCTGCGTTTGTCGCAATAGTCCGGATCAGGGCTTGAATACGTCCTCAATTCCCACACGGAACAATTTGGCAACCTTGAAAGCCAGCGGAAGACTGGGATCGTATTTCTCGGTTTCAATCGCATTTACTGTTTGCCTTGAAACCTGCAGGCGCTCGGCCAGTTCCGCTTGCGACCAGCCGTGCCGCTGCCGCAATTCTTTCAAGCTATTTTTCACGAATATCTCCGCCGCGCTAGCATCCCTCCAAATCCCCAGCAGAGCATCATTAGTACCCAAACCCATATCCAGTTGAGTCGGGGAACCCCGGCATTCCCCAAAAATCCATATCCAAGCGATAGAACCGCAGTGGCACAAAAGCCAAATGCTAAGCCCTCGAATTCGATCTTGCGCTGCAGCTCATCCATCTCACGAATGGAGCGGGCCACAACGACCGGAATGAGAAGGGACGGCAGCACAGGGAAAATTGCGATAGCGTATTTCCAGGGCGCGCCAGGATTGGTGTGCTGCAGCCAATTAACGCTAATTACAAGAAAAACGGCATACAACAGCGATAATCCAATAATATGCCATGCGTATTTCCGGTTGGCAGACGTGCAGAACATGTTGTCCTCCCATTCAAGCAAGCAAATTTAAATCAGCACCTAAATTAGCAATTCAGCATGTAAAGCATACTTTACGCGTAGCCATGTGTCAAGCATTCTTTACATGCGATGGTCTGCTAATCGGGGACGTAATCGGCAGGGATTTACATTCTTGATAAATTTTTTTTATTTTCCACTCACAAACTATTCCAAAATTTTGCTGATTTGTTATAATCACCAGTTTTCCTGACATAGCTTAATACTTCTTTGCTACACGTTTTGAGCAAAGGCATACTGAACCGTAATCAGTCATCATTTTGACGATAACTGGGGACCATGAAGTCCTCGCTGCACTGAAAGCTCTGACCGAATGCAGATTTTTCACCGTGCTACCAACACAATAGCCAAGGCCACGATCTTTGGATCGATATTCCTGCTCGCCTTTATTCTGTGGGCCTGTATTCAATTCCAGAGATCGCCGTATGTCACTTACGCCCATGTGGCGCGGCCACAGCCGGTGCCATTCAGCCATGAGCACCATGTCGGCGCGATTGGTCTGGACTGCCGCTATTGTCACACCTCGGTTGAGAAGTCCAGTTTCGCAGGCATTCCTCCCACCCAGACCTGCATGAACTGCCACTCGCAAATCTGGCTGGGTGCGCCCATGCTGGAGCCGGTGCGGGCGAGCTACCGCAGCGGCAAATCGCTGGTATGGAACCGGGTGAACGATCTTCCCGACTTTGTTTATTTCAATCACAGTATTCACATTAATAAAGGCATCGGCTGCAATACCTGCCATGGGCCGGTGGACCGCATGCCGCTGATGTATAACGAGGCCTCGCTGCAAATGGAGTGGTGCCTGGATTGCCACCGCGACCCGGCGAAATATATCCGCCCGCGCAGCCAGGTGTTCAATATGCGTTACGAGCCTCCTTCCGGCAGCAAGCCCATGGAGCTGGATGGCAAGCTGTATACCGACCAGCTCGTTTTAGGGAAGGACCTGGTGAAGCAATACAATCTGCGCACGGTGGCGGACATTACCAGTTGCTCCACGTGTCATCGGTAGTTTGAGTTTGTTGGCGCGGTTAATGAAAGACGCGGTAAATGTATTCTGATGAACACATTGTTTAAAACTATTTTGATGAACGCATTCTGATGAACATGGAAGAACAAAACGGAAGCGCGGGCGCAGGGCGGCGCGAAGAGGCGCAGCCCGAGGAAATTTGCCCCGGCAAAAAAGGCAAGCTGGATTTAGAGGCTGCCAAGGCCCGCATCGCCGAAACTAAAGGCCCTGAGTTCTGGCGCAGCCTGGAAGAGCTGGCCGGCAGCGAGGAATTCCAGCAGATGATGCACCGGGAGTTCCCCAAGGGCGCTTCGGAGTGGCTCGACTCGGTTTCCCGCCGCGGCTTCATGAAGCTGATGGGCGCGTCGGTCGCGCTGGCGGGCATGACGGCCTGCACCAAGCAGCCGCTTGAGCCGATTGTTCCCTATGTTAAGCAGCCGGAAGAAGTCATTCCCGGCCGTCCGCTGTTTTATGCTACGGCCTTCACGTTTGGCGGATACGCGGCGCCGCTATTGGTGGAGAGCCATCTTTTCCGGCCCACAAAAATTGAGGGGAACGATAAGCATCCGGTGAGCCTGGGAGGCACTGACGTTTACGCGCAGGCTTCCATTCTTGAGATGTACGACCCGGACCGCTCGCAGCATATCGTTCATCTAGGCGATTACAAGCCGTGGTCGAATTTTCAGCATGATCTTCGTGGCGCGCTCGATGCGCAGCAGTCCAGCCATGGCGCGGGCATTCGCATCCTGACGGGTTCATTCTCGTCGCCAACTCTGGCTGACCAGTTGCATTCGTTCCTGAGCGCATATCCGGCGGCGAAGTGGCATGTTTATGACGCAGTGAGCCGCGATAACGTGACTGCGGGCGCGCAGATGGCGTTCGGCAAAGTCGTGGACGCGCAATATCAGCTGGAAAATGCCGATGTAATCGTATCGCTCGACGCCGATTTTCTCTACGCGGGCTTCCCGGGATTCACTAAATATGCGCGGGATTATGCGCGCCGGCGCAATCCGGATGCGGGCAACATGAGCCGCTTGTATGTGGTCGAAAGCACACCCACTTCGACCGGCGTAAAAGCGGACCACCGCTTGCCTGTGCTGGCGAGCGAGGTCGAGCCGTTTGCGCGCGCGTTGGCCTCAGCGGTTGGGGTAGGCGCGAGTGGCGGATCCCTAGGCGGCGATCAGGGGAAGTATGTTGCGGCCCTTTCGCGTGAGTTGCAGGCGCACCGCGGATCGAGCATTGTAATCGCCGGCCCGCAGCAACCGGCTGTGGTCCATGCGCTGGCGCATGCGATCAATCAGCAGTTGGGCAATGTCGGTAAAACAGTTGTTTATACCGACCCTGTTGTGGCGGCTGGCCAGGCTGGATCATTGCAGGATCTGATTGCTGACATGCGGGGCGGCAAGGTGCAGTTGCTGATCATCATGGGCGGCAATCCGGTGTTCAATGCGCCGACCGATTTGAATTTTGCCGACGCGCTGAAAAATACGAATATCCCATTCCGCGTGCATCTCGGTCTTTATCAAGACGAAACGGCCGAGCTTTGCCACTGGCACATCAATGAGGCCCATTATCTTGAAGCCTGGGGCGATACGCGGGCGTTTGATGGGACCGTCAGCCTGGTTCAGCCGCTGATTGCGCCTCTTTACGATGGCAAGAGCCAGTATGAATTCATGGCCTCGCTGCTGGGGCAGTGGCAGACGTCAGGCCATGAAGTTGTGCAGAGCTACTGGCAGAAGCAGCATCCGGGTGCGGACTTTGAAATGTTCTGGCGGCGCTCTCTGCATGACGGCTTCATTGCGGGTACTGCGTTTGCGCCGGTGCAGGTTTCGGCAAAGACCGGCGGTTTTCCGGCTTCCAGCGCTTCCGCTGCGCAGGGAACGGAAATCAATCTTCGTCCTGACCCCTCTATTTATGACGGCTGCTTTGCCAATAACGGCTGGTTGCAGGAGCTTCCCAAGCCGTTAAGCAAGCTTACATGGGACAACTGCTTGTGGATGGGGCCTGCCATGGCTGCCCGCATGGGTATTGAGAAACGGGACATGGTGCAGGTGGACTTCAACGGGAAATCGCTCAAGCTGCCGGTATGGATTCAGGCCGGGCATCCTGATAATGCCGTCACTGTGTTTTTCGGCTACGGGCGCGTGCGCGCGGGCCGTGTGGGCACTGGGACCGGTTTCAACGTTTATCCATTCCGTTCAACTTCTGCGCTGTGGTTTGGTTCCGGCGCGAAGGTCACTAAAGTGAGCGGGAATTATATTCTGGCTTCGACGCAGGGATACCAGACGATGGATGCCGGGGACGAGAGCCGTCCCAATGTGCGTACGCGCACGCTCGATGAATACCGCAAAGAGCCGGGCTTCGCCAATGCCGATGCGCCTCCGCCGGGGCTGACGCTTTATCCGGGATACCAGTGGCAATACAAAAATGAACCCTACGAATGGGGTATGACGATTGACCTGAATGCCTGCGTAGGGTGCAACAACTGCATCATCGCTTGCCAGTCGGAAAATAACATCGCCGTCGTCGGCAAGGAGCAAGTGAATCATGGCCGCCACATGCACTGGTTGCGCGTAGACGCCTATTATCAGGGCGACCGCGATAATCCAAGAGCTTACTTCCAGCCGGTGCCGTGCATGCAGTGCGAGAACGCGCCCTGCGAGCTGGTTTGTCCGGTGGGCGCGACAACGCACAGCACTGAAGGCTTGAATGACATGGTGTACAACCGCTGCGTGGGGACGCGATATTGCTCGAACAACTGCCCCTACAAGGTGCGCCGGTTTAATTTCTTCCTTTATCAGGATTGGGACACGCCGCAGTACAAGATGATGCGCAATCCGGACGTGACCGTGCGCAGCCGCGGCGTTATGGAAAAGTGCACCTACTGCGTGCAGCGCATCAGTGAACACAGGATTGATGCGGAACGCGAGAACCGCAAGATCGCCGATACCGAACTGCAGACAGCTTGCCAGCAGTCTTGCCCGGCGAATGCGATTGTTTTCGGCAATATTAATGACCCCAATAGTCAGGTCACAAGATTAAAGAAGAACCAGCGCAACTATGGTTTGCTGGATGATCTCAACACCCGGCCGCGCACCACGTATCTGGCCGAAATTCGCAACCCTAACCCCGAGTTGGAAGCTTAAAGCGGAGCGCTTTCGAGAATGGTACAGGCGATAGAGGTAGAACCCGGCGAAAATAAGGCGCCGGTAATGGCGTCCGGGCATACGTTCGGCTCCATTACGGACAAAGTCAGCGCTATGGTGCTTACCCGCCCGCTGACCAAGGGGTGGATTTTCGGCTTTGCCATCTGCTTCCTGATCCTGCAATGGATGCTTTACGCCATGTGCTGGCTCTTCTTTAAGGGCGTCGGCGTGTGGGGCGTCAATATTCCCATTGGGTGGGGATTCGCCATTGTCAATTTTGTCTGGTGGATCGGAATTGGCCACGCGGGAACTTTGATTTCCGCCATTCTGTTGCTCCTGCGCCAGTCTTGGCGCAATTCCATTAACCGCTTCGCTGAAGCCATGACGCTGTTTGCTGTGGCTTGCGCCGGCATGTTCCCGATTTTCCACCTGGGCCGCCCCTGGGTCTTCTATTGGCTGTTCCCGTATCCCAACACCATGAACTACTGGCCGAACTTCCGCAGCCCACTGGTGTGGGACGTATTCGCGGTTTCGACCTACGGGACGATTTCACTGGTGTTCTGGTTTGTCGGATTGATTCCTGACCTTGCCACCATGCGCGACCACGCCGAGAAGAAATGGATCAAGACCGTTTATGGCATGCTGGCTTTGGGATGGCGCAACTCCACCCGTCACTGGAGCCGCTATGAAACGGCCTACCTGCTGCTCGGTGGATTGGCCACGCCGCTGGTGCTCTCCGTGCACACGGTCGTGAGCTTCGACTTCGCGATCGGCATTGTGCCGGGCTGGCACACGACGATCTTCCCGCCCTATTTCGTTGCGGGCGCCATCTATTCCGGATTTGCCATGGTGCTGGTGCTGGCCATTCCGATCCGCAAGTTCTACCACCTGGAAGATTTCATTACGCCGCGGCATCTGGAAAATTCCGCCATGGTCATGCTAGCCACGGGTTGGATCGTCGCCTACGGGTACGCTTTCGAGGCCTTCATGAACTGGTTCGGCGGCGACCAGTATGAAAGCTATGTGCGATGGAACCGCATCCATGGCCCTTACGCTCCCTGGTACATCGCGCTGTTGATGTGCAACATTCTGATTCCGCAGATCCTCTGGTGGCGTAAGGTGCGCCTCAGCAATTTCTGGCTGTTTATGATTTCGATGGACATCCTCATCGGAATGTGGCTGGAGCGCTTTGTGATTGTCGTGGTCAGCCTGCACCGCGACTTCCTGACCTCATCGTTTGGCATGTATTACCCGACGCAATTTGACTGGGCCATTTTTATCGGTACCCTGGGCTTCTTTACCGCTTGCATGTTCCTGTTCCTGCGGTTGCTGCCCGCAGTCCCCATCTTTGAACTTCGCTCACTTCTGCCGGAGGCGAAGGCGGTGGAGCACGAATGAAGGATGAAAAGATTTACGGCCTGATGGCCGAATTCGTATCGCCGGAGGCGGTCGTTGAGGCGGCGCGGCGTACCTATCAGGCTGGGTACCGCAAGATTGATGCTTACTCGCCCTTTCCGATCGAAGAGCTTTCGGAGGCCATTGGGTTTCACAACAATGGTGTCGCCCCTATTTGCCTCACGGGCGGCCTGCTCGGCTGCATCGGCGGCTTCATGCTGCAATGGTGGATCAATACCATCAACTATCCGGTCAATATTGGCGGGCGTCCTTACAATTCCTGGCCCGCGTTCATCATTGTGACGTTTGAAATGACGATTCTTTTTGGCGGCCTTGCGGCGGTGGCGGGAATGCTGATGCTGAATGGATTGCCGCAGCCCTATCATCCGGTCTTCAATGTTCCGCAATTTTCCGGCGTCACCCGCGACCGTTTCTTTGTGCTGGTCTTCTCGACGGATCCGCAATATGACCCGGTCGAGACCCGGCGTTTTCTTGAGGGCTTATCGCCCCATTCCATTGCGGAGGTCCCTGCCTAGGCGATGCGAAACCTCCGGAAATTTGCTTTTCTCGGTGTGCTGGCGCTGGTTCCCCTGGCTGGGTGCCGCCAGGACATGCATGACCAGCCGAGGTTTAAGCCGCTGGCAGAGAGCGATTTTTATCCCGATATGCGTTCCGCGCGGCAGCCTGTGGAGGGAACTGTGGCGCGGGGCCAGCTGCACGAGGACACATATTTCTACACCGGACTGGTCAACGGCAAGCCCGGCGACTATATGCCTTTTCCGGTCACCAAAGATGTGCTGGAGCGGGGGCGGCAGCGGTTCGATATTTATTGCACGCCCTGCCACTCCCGCATGGGAGATGGGAACGGCGTAGTGGTGCAGCGCGGCTTCCAGCGTCCGCCGTCGTACCACACGGACCGCTTGCGCAATGCGCCGCTGGGATACTTCTTTGACGTCATGACCGCCGGATTTGGCGCGATGCCGTCGTATGCCGAACAGGTTCCGGCCCGCGACCGGTGGGCCATTGTCGCCTACATCCGCGCGCTGCAGTTGAGCCAGAATGCCACCAGCGCGGACGTTCCGCCGGGGCAGAAGGTTCCGTCGCCCGCGCCTGAGTTCCGCGGCGATCCCGGCTCGGGAGCGACGCTGCCTCAGCTACAGCCAGTGCAAAACGAATCCGGGGGAGAAGCGAAATGAGTCCGGTGAGCATGGAAAAACTTAACTTGATGGCGCCGCCCTCGACGCAGATCATTGAGCGGCGCTCTCTCACCGTAGGCATTCTTTTTGGTATCGGCGCCCTGGTTCTCGCTTTTGTAGAAACCGACAAATTCTTCCATGCCTATCTGCTCGCTTATATGGCGTGGTTGGGAGTTTCGCTCGGCTCGATGGCATTTCTCATGATCCACCACCTTACGGGTGGAGGCTGGGGCATGGTGATCCGCCGGCCCTTGGAGGCGGCGGCCAAGACCACTCCGCTGATGGCCATCTTGTTCATTCCGATCATTGCCGGAATGAAGCACATTTATTTTTGGCTGAATCCGGCGGCCATCGCTAACAATCCGCACCTGGTGGAATTAAGGCATGGCTACCTGAGCACGAGTGGATTCATATTCCGTGCGGTTGCTTATCTCGTCATCTGGATCGGGCTTGCCTGGCTGCTCACGCGCCTCTCTGCGACCCAGGACCAGCCCCCCGTGCGCAACCTGAGTCCGCGCTTCCGCGTCATCGCAGCCCCGGGCCTGGTCATCTATGCCTTCACCATTACCTTCGCGGTGATTGACTGGGTGATGTCGCTCAGCGCTCCGTGGATTTCCACGATTTACGGGTTCATCTTTATCGTGGGCCAATGTCTTTCCGCGATGTGTTTCATCGTGATCATAGAGCGGATACTGGCCCGGCATCAGCCGATGTCGGTCATATTGCGCTCGAAAGATGTCCATGACCACGGCAAGCTGATGCTCACATTCCTGATGTTGTGGGCGTATTTCTCCTATTCCCAGTTCCTGATTATCTGGGCCGGCAATCTGCCGAGCGAAATTACCTGGTATAGCCGCCGCTTGTATCACGGCTGGCATTGGGTCGGGCTCGCCATGGTGATATTCCACTTTGCCGTTCCGTTCTGCCTGCTGCTTTCCCGGCCGTTCAAGCGCAATGTTTACACTTTGGTATGGCTGGCGGGATGGCTGATGCTGATGCGTTACGCCGATTTGTTCTGGTACATCGAAGCGAACTTCAACGAAAGGTTCTTTGTCACTATTTCCGACGTGGTCCTTCCCATCGCCATGGGCGGTTTCTGGTTGTGGTTCTTCTTCCGGAACCTGAGGCAGCGTCCGCTTCTGCCTCCGTATGCTTTGCATGCGCGGGAGCTGGTGGAGGCGATCCATGAATAATCACGACATGGGCAATCCCAAAGAACAAAAAAGGCCGCTCGGCTCAACCCTGGGATTTGAACGCGAGGACCTCAGTCCGCGGCTGATTATTTCGTTTCTTATCGGGCTGGCGATTTTTGGGTTCTTTCTGTATTTCGCGATGCGCGGGCTGCTGGCCGTGGCTGACCACTATACCGAGCAGCACCAGACCGCCAAAAGCCCGATGGTCGCAACATCGCCGGAGACGCGGTCGGTGACGCCTTCGGACGTCGAAAAATTTCCTGAGCCGCGCCTGGAGACCTACGAACCTACTGAGATTTTTGGTTTCCGCGCGGAAGAGGAGAAACAATTGAACAGTTACGGATGGGTAGACCAGAAGACTGGGGCCGTGCATATCCCGATTGAGCGCGCAATGGATCTGATTGCCGAACGGGGCCTGCCCACCACACCCAAAACCGGGGAGTTTCCGCCCGCCGAAGTGAACATGGTGCGAGCGGCAGCGGCGCGTTCTGATCAAAGCGGTGGTTCCACCGGCCTGGAAAAGACCGGGGTGCAGAACACAGGAAATGGAGCAAAGTAGTGCGCAGTAGGAAACAAATTCGCAACCTGAATTTATGGCTGGCCGCGCTGCTGGCGGTGGTTTTGTGCGCGCCGGCTTGGGGACAATTCTCTGAGCCTCCGCCCGCGGCCATTCCCGCGAGCCAGCGTCCTCCGGGGCTGAAGAATGTGGCGATTGAGCAGCACCTGAATGAGCAGCTTCCGCTGGATGTGACTTTCCGGGATGAGACAGGAAAGACGGTGAAGCTAGGAGATTTTTTCGGCAAAGAACCTGTCGTCCTCAGCTTTGTTTATTACAAGTGCCCGCTGCTTTGCGGAGAAGTGATGGCGGGCATGGCGAGCGCACTGCGCGTCCTGAGCTTCCAGATGGGCAAGGATTATCAGGTGGTGACGGTAAGCTTTAATCCCAACGAAACGCCGGAGATTGCCACTGCCGCCAAAGCGCAATATGTTCAGCGCTACGGAAAACCGGGCGCGGCGGAAGGCTGGCATTTCCTTACCGGCCAGCAGGCCTCGATTGACAAGCTGACCAAGGCCGCAGGTTTTGACTACGAGTACGATCCGAAAAGCGGGCAATATGCGCACGCGACGGGCATCATGATTGTGACGCCGCAAGGCAGGATCGCGCAGTATTACTACGGCGTGGAATATCCGCCGAAGGATTTGCGGCTGGGGCTGATCCAGGCGTCGCAGGGCAAGATTGGCAATTTCGTGGACCAGGTGTTGCTGTACTGCTACCACTACGATCCCGATACCGGGAAGTATGGGGCAATCATCAGCCGGGTGTTGCAGCTGGCTGGCGCAGCCACCATTCTCGTCCTGGGCGGTTTTGTGATTATTATGTTCCGCCTCGGATCGAAGCACCAAGGAGCATAGCGGCAGGACTCGAAAAAATTATGTTCGATCATTTTCCACTTTGGCCCCCGGGGGCCTCAAGCATGGCCGGCAATGAAGATGCGCTCTTCGTGTTTTTATTGGCGCTCTCAGCCTTCATGACGGCGGCAATTTTTATTACCATCTTCGTGTTCGCCCTGAAGTACCGCCGCCGGCCCGGGCACAAGGCCACGCAGATTCATGGCTCCTGGATTCTGGAAACTGCATGGTCTGTGATTCCGATGGGAATTTTCCTGATCATCTTCGCGTGGGGCGCATGGGTTTACTACCAGGAGCACACGCCGCCGCAAGACTCCGACACGGTCTATACCGTGGCCAAGCAGTGGATGTGGAAGTTCCAGCACGAAGATGGGCAACAGGAAATTGATGAACTGCACGTCCCATTGAACCGCGATATCCGCCTGATCATGACGTCGCAGGACGTAATCCATAGCTTTTTCGTGCCTGCGTTCCGGGTAAAGCAGGACGTTCTACCGGGCCGCTATACCACCGTGTGGTTCCGCGCCACCACGCCCGGAACCTATCATTTGTTCTGCACGCAATATTGCGGCACGCAGCATTCCGGGATGATCGGCCAGGTAGTGGTCATGGAGCCTAAGGACTACCAGGCGTGGCTCACGCAGGGTGGCACCTTCCATTCGCTTTCCGCGCAGGGGGAAAGCCTGTTCCAGCAGCTCAGCTGTGACAGTTGCCACCACAATACCGGTGTACAAGGCCGGGGCCCGAACCTTACCGGCATCTATGGCAGCCGCATAACGCTGGAAGATGGCCGGACGGTCGTCGCCGATGAAGCTTATATCCGCGAATCTATTTTAAGTCCGGCGGCGAAGGTGGTGAGCGGATTCAAGCCCATC
>JAICKN010000271.1 GCA_025927855.1 Terriglobales bacterium | reverse complement strand
TCGCGTTTAGACCAGGATTTGCAACTAACCGGCCTGGTCTTGCCAACCCCTCCCATTTTTATAGAAGTTGATGGGACACCCGGCTTCCGGTCGGAGACGTTGCTCGGCTATGAGGCGGGATACCGCACCCTGCTGCGCAAGAATGTCTATCTCAGCCTAGCGTTCTTTAATAACGACTATGACAATCTTGAAGGTTTCGGCGCCATCGGAATCTCAACTCCCGCCACCCCCGCCCCGCCTCATATTCTTTTTACTGTGCCGGAAGTAAACGCGGTGCAGGGCAGCACTTATGGCGGGGAAATTTCGCCGGAATGGCAGGTGAACAGCTGGTGGAAATTGCGCGCCTCTTACTCTTACATCAATTTGGATTTGCGAAGTAAGCCGGGAATTCCAGCCGCAAACACGGTCACCGCCGACGAGGGATCAACGCCGCATAACATGGTCCTCGTGCAATCATTTATCAATCTGCCGAAGGGACTGGAATTTGACCAGACTTACCGGTATAACAGCGCGCTTCCCGCCCAGCTCGTCCGCGCCTATCAGACTGCGGACCTTCATCTGGCCTGGCGCTTTGCCCAACACTTCAGCATCTCTTTGGCGGGGCAAAATCTCTTCCAACCGTTTCATCTGGAATGGGGAAGCGGCATCCCCGCTCCGCCGGTAGCCATCGAGAGGAGCGCCTACATTCAATTAACATGGATGAAGTAAGGTCTCCAGCTACGGCCAGGCAACATCTCCCGTGGGGAGTAGCTTGCATCAAATTGAGCCCGCTTCTCTGCTTCGGACGGCGATTGCTTCTCCTCTGTGTATCTTCCACCCTCCTCTTGGCCTCCATGAATCTGTACGGGCAAGCATCTAAACCAAGTGAGTACGACGTGGAAGCTGCATATCTGTACAACTTCGGGAAATTTGTGCAATGGCCCACCGGCGCTCCCAACGCCTCTGCCGCCGTCTTCACAATCTGCGTCATCGGAGATGATCCCCTTGAGGCCCGGCTGCAAGCCGTGGTCGGCAAAGAAACTATTAATGGCCGGAACGTCGCGGTAAAACGGCTATCGCGTCCCAGGGGCGCGTCCCAATGCCAGGTATTGTTTATTCCCGCGCGCGAAGAGGACCTTATCGGAAGAGATTTAGAGGAAGTGCGCCGCACTCCCATACTCACCGTGAGTGACAGCCCCGATTTCACCCGCCACGGCGGAATGATCGGGTTCGTCATCCAGAATCACCGGGTGCGCTTTGAAGTCAATATCGCGGCGGCCCGCAAAGCCGGATTGCAACTGAGTTCTGAATTGTTGAAGGTCGCCCTCAATGTCACAGGGGAGGGAGGCAGGCGGGTCCGCTAATTCATCATGCGCCGTTTTCGCGATTTCCCGATTTCCATCCGCCTCACCGGCATGAATATGCTCGTGAGTGGCGTGGCCTTGCTGCTGGCCTGCGGATCATTTTTTGCCTATGACATTGTCAGCTTCCGGGAGGCGATCGTGCGCAGCCTCAGGACCCAGGCGCAAATCATAAGCGCGAACAGTCTTTCTTCGCTGGTTTTTAATGATCCCCACACCGCCGAGCAGACCCTTGCCGCATTGAAAACATCCACGCATATAATGTCCGCGGAAATCTATACCCCTGACGGCAAGCCCTTTGCCGGTTATTGGAGAGATGGCGCAAGCCACAATCTGCCCCAGGCAAAGCTCCCCAAAGGAATGCAGGAAAATTACTCCTTTCAGGGCAGAGAAGTGGATTTGGTCCGCACTATTGTTCTGCAAGGCAACGTGATCGGGTTCGTCTCCATTCGCGCCGATCTCCAGACTTTGACGGCCCGGCTTAGAAGTTACGCTTTTATCGTGATCACTGTGCTGCTCATCTCCATGCTGGCCGCGCTGGGGATTTCTGCTCTTTCCCAAAAAGCAATTTCCGAACCGGTAATGGAACTGGCCAACGCTGCTTACATCGTCTCAAAAGATAAGAACTACGCTGTCCGCGCCCCCGCGCCGCAGAACCAGAATGAAATTGCGACCCTCGTGGAAGCGTTCAACCAGATGCTCACCCAAATTCAGCAGCGCGATGATGAACTGCAGCAGGCGCATGATCAACTGGAGGCGCGAGTGAAACAGCGCACGGCCGAGTTGCAACTGGCCGAGGAAAAACTCCGGGTGCTTTCCAACCGCCTTCTGCAATTGCGGGATGAAGAACGCCGCCAGATCGCGCGGGAGCTGCATGACAGCACCGGACAAAATCTCGCGGCGCTCAGCATTAACCTTTCCATGGTGCAGAATGAAGCGAGCAAGTGGGGGCCCAGGGCCGGCAAGGCCATGGAGGACAGTATCCACATTGTGAAAAATGTTTTGCAGGAGGTCCGCACCATTTCCTACCTCCTGCATCCGCCGCTGCTCGATGATGCCGGACTGGGCTCGGCCCTGCGCTGGCTTGTGGATGGCTTCGTAGCGCGCAGCCATATTGCTGTGACTTTGGAAATTCCGCAGGACTGCGGCAGACTTTCCCGCGACCTGGAAACCGCGCTCTTCCGGGTCGTGCAGGAGTGCCTCACGAATGTGCACCGGCATTCCGGCAGCTCTTCGGCCTCAATCCGCATTACTCGCGAATCGGATTTCATCCGGCTCGAGGTGCAGGACGCGGGCAAAGGGATGGTCCCGGAGAGTATGCTGAAGGCGAAGCTAGGCGTCGGCATTGCGGGAATGCAGGAACGCATGCGCCAGCTTGGCGGGCGGCTGGAGATCCATTCTGGAAGTCACGGGACTACGGTGGTCGCCATTGCCCCTTTGTATGCCGGAGCAGCCGCCCAGGGGCAAACCGGAACGTAAAATATTTTCCACTTCGGGAGTCAAATCGGCACGGCGGAAAATATTAAAGGACACAAAGTGCCTTTTGACCAACCGCTGGCAGAGTTGCTGGCATCGTAAAATAGGTCTCCTTATGGATTATTCGGGCAAGCAATCATCGCAATTTCGTCTACGGTTTTTGTGTCTCGCGCTGCTGGGCGCGGCCTTCCTGCCGCATCTGCTGCACGCCCAAACATGTCTCACGGCGGATGATCTGGACCAGGCCACCAAGACGGCGCTGACCAATACCGCAAACTCTTTTTTCAGCATGGCCGCCAAAGGCGATGCCGCCAGCTTGCAGCAAAATACGATCGCGAGCCTTGCCGGTAATTTTAACGGTGTCGCCGCTTCCATCAAGGCCCACCAGCAGGACTTCGCCAGCGCGCAGGTTTCCGTGCGTCCGCCCTTTGAATTGACTGCGACTGGAACCGCCCCGTTGCCACACGCGGAATTTCTGTGCGGCGTCTTCAACTCCACGGGGCAGACGGCAAATAGCCGGATCATTTCTATTCCCAATCTCCCGCCCGGAACCTATGGATTGGTCACGCTGGATGTGACCGCGCCAAAAGAGTCTGACATGGTCACCTTTATTTTGCGGCAGGAAGGGACTGCCTGGAAGATGGGCGGCTTTTTCGTGAAGGAAAAGGAAATTACAGGCCACGATGCCGACTGGTTTTTGCAAAAAGCCCGCGATTTCAAATCGAAAGGCCAAACTCACGATGCCTGGTTTTATTTCATTGAGGGCCGCAGCCTGATGGTCCCGGTGGATTTCATGAGTACTCAGGCAACCGACAAGGTCTACACAGAAATGCAATCGGCAAGACCGGCGGACCTGCCTCCCAGCGATTTAGTGGTGGACGGCAAAACTTACAAGCTCACCGCGATGTTCCCCTTTGCCGTGGGTAATGATTTGGATTTGATTGTGCGGTTTGAATTCCCCGATGTTTCCAACACGCCTCAGGCCTTCCAGGCTAATATGGCTGTGATTAAGGGTCTCGTCCAAAAATATCCCGAATTACGGCAGGCTTTTAATGGCGTCGTTGCCCGCGCCACCGAACCTTCGGGAAAAGATTACGGTTCCCTGTTGCCCATGAGCGAAATTAAATAGCGTTTCCAGATCTG
>JAICKN010000216.1 GCA_025927855.1 Terriglobales bacterium | reverse complement strand
TTGGACACTTCGTAGGCCGCGTAGCCGGAACCTGCGGATGCCGCGCGCTTCTTTGATTTGACCAAAGACTGGTTCAACGGTCATTTTGCGCAGAATATAGAGAGCTCGTCCTGCCGGCGTGGTTAGCCATTGCCGCATGCGGAGTGCCTCTTCATTGTTGGGCGCGTTGGAAGGCAGAGGAGCGCCCGGCAACTGCGGTTGCGAGTCTGGTGAGACGGCCACCCGAATTCCCTTGAGTGTAGGATGGTGCAGACTCGCAGTGTCCCAATAGCCTGCATCGGCAATGACAGTCGCTTCCTCGATGGGATTGTTGGCGCGCACACTGTTCACCATAGGTACGAGCTGTTCCCGGTCAGTGGTCTGCTGCGTCACTTCCGCAGCAACAATCACCTGCTGATGAGCGTCCACCGCAATCTGCGCGTTGTAGCCTTGCACGAAACATTTTCTTCCGTTGTCCTTCATCACGCGTGAATCGGGATCGACAAAGTTATATTGTCGTGAGGGCTGTTGCGCTTTCTTCCTGGCTCGGCTCAGCTTCTTCTTTTTCTTCTTGAGCTGGCGGCGCTCCTCCTCGCTCAATCCAACCATGTCCTGGTTGCGTGGCCGTCCTCGCTTGCCTCCCGGCCCCAAGGCCTCGAGTTCCTGCTGGGCTTCTCGCTCCAGCTCGGCTTTTGCCCGGCGAATGCGTTCCAGCCGGCTCTGCGCGTGAGCCAGTTCCTCGGGCAACGACTCGGCACTTTGGCCCTTGCCAAAACGTTGATCTTCCTGTTCATCTTTGCGCTGAGCCTCGGTCAGAAGACGCTCTACCGTCGCCTTCCAATATTGCTCTTGTTCCCCTAGCTTCTGGTGTGAAACAGAGTGCCGTGTACTGGCATTGGCCATCATCTTGGTTCCATCGATGGCAATGCTCCCTAGCTGAATCAGCCCCGCCCTGGAACAGAGCCGCAAAGCTTGCACGAACAAACCCGCCAGGGCTTCCAGATGCTCCTGCCGAAAACTGGCGATGGTATCGTGATCGGGATGTTGGTCGGCCGCCAGATAGCGAAACCCTACGTTGTCGTAAGTGGCCTTTTCGATGGCTCGCGAGCTGGTGACGCCGATGCTGTACCCGTACAGCAGCAGACGAGTCAGCAAAAGCGGATGATAGGCCGAGAGTCCACGCCCATCGCTGCGCTCGTACTCGGCATAAATCGCCGACAAGTCCAACTCGCTCGTGACATCAGCCACAAACCGAGCCAGGTGATTTTCCGGGAGCCAATCCTGCAACGAAGGAGCAAGCAAGAGCAGCTGGTTGAGATCACAGACGCGAAAGCGCTTGTTCACACCGCCATCTTAAGAGCTTTCCTGATTCCGTAAAGTACTTTTGTAGAATCTATCTCCGACAGGCTCTCAGGCTGACCCCTTTTCCCCGTTTCCGGGGGCGACTGCAGATGCTGCCGATATGCCGCCACCACAAGTGTTTGGCACTGCTCTAGAGCAATCTATAGCCTCTGCCATCAGCAAGGCTGGTGGCAAGGTCACGATTCCGTCAAGCGCGGGCAAACAGAGAACTCCCGACCTGCTTATGTGGTTGCCACAGGTTGACAGGTACCTTTTCAACCCTGCCGCCATAGAAGCCGTAGAGAGCGCAAGAGCTCCCAATTTGCCAAAGATGCAGCGCCGGTTCGCTGATTTTCTCTGGTCCACCGGCCTGCACTGCGGCCTGATCATCGTCAACTCTGTCTCCCTTGAGAAGCAGATCCGCAGCTTGCGTCCAATCCCATACATTTTCAGCCTGACTCTACATGAGTTTAGGCAAAAGCTTGAGTCTTCAGAATTGGCAGCCTGGGTGAAGCGCGAGCGGAATCGATTCGCCCACGGTGTCCGCTAATGCCACTACCATACAAAAAGATCGCCGAGAGATTTGCGGATGGGGACAGAGCGAAAACGACCAAGGGAAAAGGCAACGCACTCGAAGATATAGTGAAGTGGACTTTCTGCTCTCTCCCTGGCATACGCGTTCTTAAGCGCAACTTCGTGGATACGGCAGGAGCGGCAGAAATCGATTTGTTGCTCTACAATGATCCGCGGTTGAGCCCAGTTCCATTTCTTTCTGAGTACCCGATTATTGAATGCAAAAACTGGATTGTACCCGTAGATAGCGCGACGGTGCGCGATTTTATCGGAAAGGTGCGTACAGCTCACCTCGAAGTGGGTATTCTTGTAGCTGCCAATGGAGTAACGGGTGATGATAGTGATCGCACGGCTGCAATTGATGTGATCCGGCACGCTTTGATGCTGACGCCATAAAAATTATTCTTCTTAAGCGGATAGAATTGGAGGGATTCCGTTCAGCTAAGGCTTTTCTTGAATTCTTGCAGGAACGCTACGGAGAAGCCATCCTAAGAAGCACGCGCTTCGCTTAGCGTGGTCGCCCGGAGAAACTGGAGAAAACTAAATTGGAGTTCTAAGTACATCTTTGTAGTATATGGGAACTGATGGGTTAGGAGGAAAGTTGCAGAGGTATGTCAAAACAGAAAGGCGCTGATGCCAAATCTGGAAAGAACTCACGTGTGAGGTGGAACTTTCCCAGGGCAACGCTCGAACAGGCTCTTAAGATTCCATATGCGATTAAAGAGCATAACGGTGGAAATCCGTGGGAGCCTGAAGAAATTAGAAAGGCCATCGGTGCGGGAACAGGCGGAAACGCGTATTTCTATCTTACGGCCGCGTCGCGGGATTACGGATTAACAATAGGCACGACATCGGCTATTAAGATCGAGCTCGCTGATCTCGGGCGCGATCTCGTGTATGCCCCAAACGCTGAAACCGAAAAAAACTTCAAGCTAAAAGCGTTTCTTAACGTTGACGTGTTTAAGCGTGTTCTGGAGTATTACAAAGGCAGTAATTTGCCCGAGATGAGGTACCTTGGGAATACCCTTCAAAGGGAGTTTGATCTGGCTCCCGAAACGCACGAGGAGTTCTCGCGAATTTTTCGCGAGAACTGTCAATATCTCGGAATCACCTCTGGCGTTCCGACGGCCGATGCTGAAGCTTCCAATGAATCCGGCGCCTCGGCTGCGCCCGGAACCGTTACATTAGCGGAAGCCGGTGGCTCATCTCTCAAGGCTTTCGTAATTATGCCGTTCGTAGAGCGAGACTCAAAGCATTCGCCGGGCTTTTTCCAGGAAGTATTGCGAAGCCTTGTTACACCGGCAGCGAAAGAATCGAAATTCACGGTAAGGACTGCCAACAGACAAGGTAGCGACCTCATCCAGTCAACGATTGTGAACGACTTACTCGAAGCCGATTTGGTGATTGCGGATTTGACCGAACATAACCCCAATGTAATGTTTGAACTCGGTGTTCGAATGGCAGAGGACAAGCCGGTGGTTCTCATTAAAGCTAAGGGTACAGGCCCACTGTTTGATGTCGACAATATGTTACGAGTTTTCGAGTACGACCCGAACTTGTGGCAAACCACCGTGGAAAAAGACCTACCAAATTTGCGGGACTTCATCAAAGGAGCTTGGGAAAATCGAGTATCGGATAAGTCCTACATGAAAATTCTTCGCGGGGGGAAGGCGAAGGCCTAGCACAGAGAGCTATGGAAGAGAGGCGGCTTATGGTCATCCGATCGGCATCTCGGGGGCGGTATAGAATCGCGCACTTCATGCCGCGCCTGTCAATCCGATAAAGGAGGCCCGGGACTGTTCCCGTTTTCCAGTAGTCAGTCCATGGCTGAATGATCGGCTGTGACATTTCCGGCCATGGAACCGGCATCCGGGACCTTAAGCGTGTGCTTGCCCGCTGACGAGCTTCAGCAGCGCCCGGTGTCGCGGATGAAATTGCCCCTGCGCGCAAATGCCTGCGAGCATTCATGCACCACACGTTACATCTAGGCGGTGCCAGCAATCACCTGTTCGACAAAGTTCCTAAATGAAGGCGCAATTTCCGCCACGATGCGGCCGTTGCGAAGCAAATGGCAACTAGCAATTGGCAATTAGCCAAACCTTACCGCTGAAAAAAGCAGCTGGCAATTAGCAACTAGCAATTGGAAAGATTGCTATTGGCTACCGGCAAAAGCTTTGCCTGTTTGGTCTCGACCGTCGGCGCGGCGCTTCAGGAACAAAGCACATGAGGCGAGCAGTATTGCGGGAATCCAGATCCAGATGAACTCGCTGCGCAGAATGGCCTGCGCCCTGGGGCTGAAGAACCGTCCCACGGAGATGGGCGATACCAGAATGGGCCTCCAGGGCAGGAAATACCGGCTGTTGTTGAATGGCGAGAAGAAGGCCACGCCCAGGCCGCCGTTAGTCATGGCATCCAGTACTCCGTGGCTTGCTGTCGCCAGGAACAGGTAGGCAAACAGCGCAGCCCTGCCTATGGCGGGTCGCGCAAGAGGTGTTGCGCCCCGACGGAATACCAGCACTGACGCCGTGCCAGCAAGCAGTGCCGCGAATACCAGCGAATGGGTAAATCCGCGATGTCCCCAGAAATCGCCGTAGCGGATGCCATAGCGGAATCCGATCGAGTCGAGATCGGGAAGCACAGAGCAGATTGCGCCTGCGGCCCATACCCTCTTCGGGATGCCGCGCCGGTAGAAACAACTTCCAATGGCGAGCGCAGCCGCCGCATGCGAGAACGCTGTTGCCACATCCACCTCTGGACGAATTGTATTGCAACAGGCGCGAGCCACGGCGGATTTGCACGGATGGCAAGCAGGGCACCGTCAATCAGTCTTACGCCGAAAGATTCTTAGCGTTTTCTGAGGAAAGTTGTTGACGGAAAAAATCAACTCCGATTACTATCGCCTCACAGCTCTACTGTAAGGCGTATTTTGACCTTGGCTTATTCACTGCAAACGACGGACTTGCAGACCAGGGTTCCATAGAAAACGAACAGTTTCAGCCGACTCGTTGAGAGCGCAGCGCGCAATCACGTCGCGGTCCCTTGCAGAAAAATGCAAGCGCTACCGGTGTGTTTGCCGGAGGCATGACGCTCGCACAACGACGGGGAATCGCACGCGGTTCCACGGCTGAATATCCTTTGGACTTCAACCCGAAAGGAAGAGGAAATGTATTACAACGCCAACGGCGAGAAAGTTTCACGCGCTCGATGGAAAGAGATGTACAACGCATTCAAGAACCGGCAGGAACTGGTTAAAGCGGGTCTTACAAGCCGCCGCGAGCTGATGAGGCTGGGCCTGTTGACCGCAGGCGGCATGCTGATCGCGAAGAAAGGGCTGAGTTCGCGGGCATGGGCCGACACATGGGGCAGCGGCAGGTGCTATTCCGGAAGCAGCGGCTGCGGTACTTGCGCCAGTCCCACCACGAGGCCGTGGGTGATGAACCTGCCGATCCCTGCAGTGAAGCAGCCGATTGCGCTTTCCGCGCTCACCGGCCCGGCGCCCACCATCGCGCCCAATTCCGCGATCAACCCCGCCACCGGCATTGCTT
>JAICKN010000282.1 GCA_025927855.1 Terriglobales bacterium | reverse complement strand
CCGCTTACTTTAATTCCAAGCTATCCCGACCTGCCCATGGAAAAAGTCTATCCGCGCGACCCAAAGACAGATATCTCCGAGCTATACCTTCGCGATCTCGGCGCGCATGGCGGCGGCCGCGTCGCTTATTTTCCCTGGGACATTGACCGCACGTTCTGGGAGGTATTGTGCGTGGACCACTTGAAAATATTGCGCAACACAGTCAAATGGGCCACCGATGAACAACCGCCTTTTGAAGTGACCGGGCCGGGTTTTCTCGATGTGACCGCCTGGCGTAACGAAGGTTCCATCGTCGTTCACCTTGTGAACCTTACAAATCCAATGGCGATGAAAGGCCCCTTCCGCGATTTCTTTCCTGTTGGAGAGCAGAAGGTCAAGATTCGCCTTCCGCAAGGAATGCAGGCAAAAGCAGCTCATCTGTTGGTAGCTGAAAAAGCTGCGCCTATGGAGGGCGCTGGCCGGGAGATCACGATATCAGTCCCGTCAATTCTCGACCATGAAGTGGTGGCGATTGATGTGTAGCGTGCGGATCACCGAAAATTCCTTTATCCGTGCTGGGTTCCGGCAAAACACCGTTTAGCCAGCAAAGTACAGCGCGTGCCACACCTTCGTTTGACCCCGTTACGGTAACATGCTATAAAAATGCGTTTCGCTATCGCGTTGCGCGCTTTTTTCAACGCAATGGGAGGCAAAGCGATCAAGAATCCGACGCGGCCAAGCTGAACACTCCTTAGTTGAAGCCGTGTAGTGGAAGCGTGTTCGGAATTCCAGCAAACATGTAGACCGAGTCTTGCATCTGAGGCCCGAATGTACACTGCTGGAGCACAGTACCAAAACACGTATTTTACCCAGAGTCTCACCAATTCCGGAGGATTCCCTATGCGCGCCTGGCACGCCCTGTTTGCGTCCCTGCGATGCGGTTTCGTGAAGTTCTTTGCTCCCTTGCTTGCAATTTTGTTTTTTGCCGCTTCCGCCATGGCGCAACCCGCGGAGCAGGCAACCGGCGAAGCCAACCTCAAATTACCCGACCTTGCCCAGGTTTCATTTTTAGGAATGAACGGGCATGCCCTGCTGGTGATCGGCATCGCATTCTGCATCTTTGGCCTGTGCTTCGGCCTCGTGATTTACACCAGGTTGAAAAATCTGCCGGTGCATCGCTCGATGCGTGAAATGTCGGAGCTCATTTATGAGACTTGCAAGACTTACCTCATTAACCAGGGCAAATTTCTTCTTCTGCTGGAAGCCTTTATTGCGGTCATTATTCTGCTCTATTTCGGTTTGCTGCTGAAATATGACGCGGCCCGGGTCATCATCATTCTCGGCTTCAGCATTCTTGGAATTCTGGGGAGCTATGGGGTCGCATGGTTCGGCATTCGCGTAAATACCTTCGCGAATTCCCGCACGGCGTTCGCCAGCCTTGGCGGAAAGCCATATCCGGTTTATCGCATTCCGCTTTCCGCCGGCATGAGCATTGGCATGATGCTCATCAGCGTGGAACTGCTGATGATGCTCATCATCCTGCTCTATGTTCCCGGAGACTATGCCGGGCCGTGCTTCATCGGATTCGCCATTGGCGAATCGCTGGGGGCAGCGGCGCTCCGCATCGCAGGCGGCATTTTCACCAAGATTGCCGATATCGGCTCCGATCTGATGAAAATCGTCTTCAAAATTAAAGAAGATGATGCGCGCAACCCCGGCGTCATCGCCGATTGCACCGGCGACAATGCCGGAGATTCTGTCGGCCCCTCCGCCGACGGCTTTGAAACTTACGGCGTTACCGGCGTCGCGCTCATCACCTTCATTCTGCTTGGCGTAAAAAGCCCGGTGGTGCAGGTGCAACTGCTGGTTTGGATTTTTGTCATGCGCGTCGCCATGCTGGTCGCCAGCGCCGTGGCTTATTTCGTGAATGGAACGATTGCAAAAAGCAAATATGCCAACCGCCGGGAGATGAATTTCGAGACTCCGCTCACATCGCTGGTCTGGATCACTTCTTTTGTCTCCATCGCGCTCACTTATCTGATCTCCTACTACATCATCCCCACGCTGGGCGATGATCCCACGCAATGGTGGAAGCTGGCGACAATCATTTCGTGCGGAACGCTTGCCGGCGCGGTCATTCCAGAGCTCGTCAAGGTCTTCACCTCGACCGAATCCCGCCACGTGAAGGAAGTTGTCAGCTCGGCGCAGGAAGGCGGCGCGTCACTCGGCATTCTCTCCGGCTTCATTGCAGGCAACTTTTCAGCTTACTATCTGGGCCTGACCATGGTGATTCTCATGGCCGTGGGCTACTACGTGAGCACCATGGGTTTGGCCTCATTGATGGTAGCTGCTCCCGTTTTTGCCTTCGGCCTTGTGGCCTTTGGCTTCCTCGGCATGGGTCCGGTGACCATCGCTGTAGACTCGTATGGCCCGGTCACGGACAATGCCCAGTCCATCTACGAGCTTTCCCTGATCGAACAAATTCCCGGCATTGAAGGGGAACTCCAGCGTGATTACAAAGTGGATGTGGATTTCGAGAAGGCCAAATATTTACTCGAAGCCAACGACGGGGCCGGTAACACCTTCAAGGCGACGGCCAAGCCCGTTCTGATTGGGACAGCGGTCGTGGGCGCAACCACAATGATCTTCTCCATCATCATTGCGCTCACCGATGGACTTACCGCAAATGTGGATAAGCTCTCTTTGCTGCACGCGCCATTCGTCCTCGGCCTGATCACCGGAGGAGCCATGATTTACTGGTTCACGGGCGCATCCACGCAAGCGGTTACGACAGGGGCATATCGCGCGGTCGAATTCATCAAGGCCAATATCCGCCTGGAGGGTGTAGAAAAGGCTTCGGTTTCTGACAGCAAGAAAGTCGTCGCCATTTGCACCACCTACGCCCAGCGCGGAATGCTGACCATCTTCCTCGCGGTATTCTTCGCCACATTGGCTTTCGCATTCGTTGAACCGTTCTTCTTCATCGGATACTTAATTTCCATTGCCATCTTCGGCCTATATCAGGCCATCTTTATGGCCAATGCAGGGGGCGCGTGGGACAACGCCAAGAAGATTGTCGAAGTCGAAATGAAGCAGAAGGGCACGCCTTTGCACGATGCAACCGTGATTGGCGATACCGTCGGCGATCCCTTCAAGGACACATCTTCCGTCGCGCTCAATCCGGTCATCAAATTCACTACGTTATTTGGCCTCCTTGCAGTTGAACTGGCTGTGACCCTTACCGCCCAGCATGGATCGGGATTGAGCAACATTCTCGCGCTGATTTTCTTCCTGGTTTCTTTCTTCTTCGTCTACAAATCATTCTTCGGAATGCGCATTGCGACGGAGCAGAAAACTCCGGCAGAAGCCTCGGCGGCCGCCGATTGATTTTGTTCATCTCCGCAAAAAAATGCGAGGCTGAAATCGCCTCGCATTTTTGTCTGATTTAGCTTCCGCTATGCCGCCCGGGAATTGGCGAATACCTTGCCTACTTTTTCCGAGACTTTCAACAAAACTCCCCAGTTCTATTGGTTTTCAGGACACTAGTAGTGTCGGAATGCGCGGCGCCTTCCCGCCCCGTATCCAATCATAAAGATGCGGGGCATTTTTGTTTCGTCCATAGGCGATTCACCCTATCCCGTTATCCTTGGCGTCCCTTCTCACGGT
>JAICKN010000100.1 GCA_025927855.1 Terriglobales bacterium | reverse complement strand
TTTGACCGCAGGTCAGCCCGATTGTGTGTAACGGAGATGAGGAGAGAACATGGCAAAGATCGCAAAAACAGCCGACCGTAAAAAGGTCATGGACACCACCAAGAGCACAGACTGCCCCAAGTGCGGCAAGCAAACCCGCATCGTAAAGCGCGTAAAGGACCGCGAGCGCGGCGTCCCCGGCGGCATTTTCATCTCCTGCTCCGCCTGCGAATTCTACGAGAAGCTGTAATTCCGAGCGGCGAAATTCGATACAACTGTGTGGTAGGCGGTAAAAACTCAACCGTCTACCCTATTTTCATCCCGTTGCGTACGCCGTAAACCAATTTCAATCCCTAATTCGCTGCGTCTTTCCCTTATTGGATATCCGCAGTAAATGCCATTGAGGATGGAAGATTCGGTGTGGCAATCGGCGAGGATGAGACAGCCGAAAGAGTGCCATCATTGTTGATCGTATAGGCATAGATGGCGCCTCCCACTCCGCTTGTGCTCGTAGCCACGTACAGATATTTCCCCGACGGCTCGACATAGACTCCAGAAATATCCGCAAGCGTAATTGCTGGGTTCAGCGGAATGGCAGTAAGATTTCCCGTCTGAGCATCTACTAAATACGCATTAACGCCGGTGCTGTCGCCTGTATAAACAAAACGGCCTGTGGGTTCAACCGCTAGGCCCGCGGCCTGACCAGCGAGAGAAACACTTGCCACTGGCGCAAGATGTCCGGCACTAGAACGGTCAATGGAAAACACGCGGACTGTCTGGTCGTCACACAGCACATACAAAAACGCATCCGCTGGATCTATCGCGAACGTCAGCGGCTTAGCTCCTAGCGGATAAGGCGAACCGTCCGTATACGGCTGCACTAAGCTACCAGTTGCCTCAAACAGCTCTGGCGAAGTGCTGAAATATTCGTAAGCGGAAATACTGTCTGCAGTTTGGTTAGCTACGTAGAGAAAAGTCCCTGAAGGATCTACAATCATCGGTCCGGCGCCTGCGCCAGCCGCAAAGGTAGTTGTAAAATTAATTCCGTCTGGAGAATAGCTGAGTAGCCCCCAACCGCTGAAGTTTCCATAGGTATAAATTACGCCGTTAGTTGAATCCGTCTCGAACGCCCATTTTCCTGAAGGATCAATCGCTACTCCTCCGGAGGAAGTTGCATTTCCGAACTGAGGCCCGAAGCTTAGCAAGCCAGTCACGCCATCGAGAGTGTAGGGAGTAAGATTTGGCGCTAATTCGCTGGATGCAACGAATAGATCGCTTCCCCAGGGAAGTGTGCTCAAAGAGAACGGGGATAGTTGTGTGCTGACACTTTGACCGGGTCCAAATGTTCCGTCCGGCTGTATTGCATACGTTGTGAGTTTGTTGTCTGCCGTAGAAGTAACGTAGGCGAATTTCGGTGTATACGTTACAGGTGAAGTTCCCCCCTCCATAGCCAATGTCATTGGATCTAATTCAGTTGCTGATTTCTGAGCAAACCGGGCAATACCGCTGGCTCCGATTTGATATAAGGTGAGATCGTTTTCATAAAGGAACTGACCCGAGGGATCAATTTCGAAATCAAATGAGTTAACTCCAGAAGGAGCGCTTCCAATATTTGTCAGAACACCATTGGAAGCCACGGAAAAACTTTCAACCGATGCGCTGTTCGCATCGTGTGCATCATCCATCGAGCATGTTGCGTAAGCAAAATGTCCGTCTGCGCTGAACTGAAGAGTAGAAGGGTTTACGCACGTCGTGATCGAACCAATGCTTGTTATCTTTCCAGTGTTTCGATCCACAGAGTATGAATTGATGGATTCTCCACCGGAGTTGGATAAATAAATAAAGCTTCCACTAGGGTGAAAAGCAAAGTTTGTCGCGGTGCTCGCAGGCACAAAAGGGGTTCCCGCGATTGGAGTGAGCAGCCCAGTCGTTGGGTCAATAGAATATCCATAGACCAAAGCTGGATTATTGCCTCCAACAAATACCCCCACGACGTATAGGTATTTTCCTAAAGGGTCTATCGCGAGTTGTGAAGGAGGGCTAGACAGAGTGTAGGAGTTAGCTTCCGTCAGTGTGCCGGTACTGGAATTCCAGGAAAGGACCAGAATTCCATCGGATATAGTACTTCCACTGCTGGCATAAGCGAAGTTTTCATTTGGCCCGAATTGAATACATCCAGTCGGAATAGTTGTTGGCCAGGGACTTCCAGAAATTGGAGTAAGTGCACCTGTATTCTGATCAATGCTATAGCCGAGAATTTCTCCACCATTCAAAGAGTTTAATGTTGCTCCCATGTATAGGAAGTGTCCTGCTGGATCAATTGTTATGCAATCTGAAATGAGATTATTTGCATTTGTGATCGTATAGCCCTCGGAACGCAATTGACCTGTATTAACGTCAATCGTTTTTTGGGAGATTAACCGGCCAGCATCTGACGAGGAATAGAGATATCGGGGGGATTGCAATACTGTGACTGTTGCCCGCGAGGAGAAGCTTTGATCGTCCGCGCTAATTATTGCGTGTCCACCCTTCAGTGCGGTCACACTACCAGTTGCATCTACAGTCGCAACGTTCGAAGTGATACTGTTCCACGTCGCCTGATTAGTAACATCCGAGGTTGATTGATCACTAAAAGTGAGAACCGCTTTCAAAGCGACCGACGGAGTGCTGCCCAGCTTTAGCACAGAAAGCCCGGGAGTGATGCTCAATGCGACAGGAATTGGTGGAGCAATCGTCAGTGAGAATGATTCAGTCACAGGGGCTACGGTAGCGATTACGTTAGGGTTGCCTGGTTTAAGAGTAGTCACCAATCCCGTGGAGTTCACAGTTGCAAGCGTTGGATCAGAAGTGGACCAGGTGACGTTAGTCAATGTGTTCGAGCTGCCATCAGAGAATGTTCCAATTGCGACGAACTGGTCCGTTAAGCCTGCTGCAACGCTCGTATTTTGTGGCGATAAATTGATCGATTCAAGCGCAGGTGGGGCGATCGTGAGCTGAAATGCCCCGCTGTTTGATGAGGATGTCGCCGTAATTGTAACTGTTCCTTGTTTTAGTGTTGTTACCAGGCCATCGGTATCCACAGTCGCCAAAGTTGTATCGGAAGTAGACCATGTGATTCCGGTCAACTGAGGTGAACTGCCATCCGTAAAGATTGCACTAGCTGTGAGTTGGTTTGTCAGCCCTGCAGCGACAGTTGTAGTTTGGCCGGATACATTGATGGTTTTCAGTACGGCTGGCCCTACTGTCAGCGACCCATTTCCTGTTACCGAGCCTGATGTTGCTGTTACTGTTACTGTGCCAGCTTTTAATGTCGAGACAAGACCCGCGGAATTTATGGTCGCGAGAGTTGGATCCGAACTAGACCAAGTCGCATTGGTCAAGACGCTTGTAGTGCCATCGGAAAATGTTCCTGTCGCCGTGAACTGGTCGCTCAATCCTGCGGCAACGGATGCTGACTGCGACGATACGGTAATCGAACGAAGGGTGGGCGGTGGTGGAGCTGAATTAGTGGAGCCGTTGCTGCCTCCGCAACTCGATAATAAGAACAAAGCAAAAATTAAAAAAGAAACTTCAACCATCGTCCGGAAACAAGGCTTCTTAAAATGCGGCATAACGTCGCAATCCGTCCTTCATTTTTAGGTAACTAGAGAACTGGGGCCCGTACTTCGCGTGCGCAAACCTGGAACTAACTTTTCAAATCATGAGGGGAGGAGATCAGCTTCGATAAGGATTCTGCAATTTATGCTGCAATCCTACGAAATCTTGATTAAGTGGGGAATTATATCGTGGGAGACCATTTTAGGAAACATGCATTTAATTGCACATTTTATATATGATGTTGTCATTGATAGTGCAAATAAGTCGGATAAATGGCCGATAAGCAGTACCACGCCAATTTACCGTAAATCGCGGTCGGATAATGCGAAGCAATAGCGGGCGCTACTTCATGTCAGCCACCACTTCCCGCGCGGCCTTTCCCGGATATTCAGCCCCGGTGATTGGCCTTCCCACCACAATGTGCGTGGCACCGGCGGCGATGGCTTCGGCGGGCGTAGCTACGCGGGCCTGATCTCCCACAGCTGTTCCAGCGGGACGAATTCCCGGCGTTACAATGGCAAAGCCGCCACCAACCTCCCTGCGCAGCAGGGCAGCCTCCTGCACTGACGCCACCACTCCTCCACAGCCACTCTGAATCGCCGTTCTCGCCAGCTTCACAACCTGGTCTGCCACGCTACCTGTAACGCCGACAGAGTTCAGATCATTCTGGTCCATGCTGGTGAGGACCGTCACGGCCAGAACAAAGGGGGCCTTGCCAGCAGCCCCTTTGGCAGCTTCCGCCGCAGCTTGCAGCATCTTGCCTCCTCCGGATCCATGCACGGTAAGCATGTAAACCCCTAACCCGGAGGCCTCCCGGACGGCAGAAGCCACGGTATTAGGGATGTCATGGAATTTCAGGTCGAGGAAGACTTTGCGGTTGGAGCCAACGAGGTCGCGGACGATCTGCGGCCCTTCCGCCGTATAAAGCTGCATTCCAACCTTGTAAATGGAAGCAGACTCGCCCACGGCCGCCACGATCTTCTGGGCAGCGGCCGCAGACGACACATCCAAAGCCACAATCAAACGCTCACGCGGATCCACTCCTTCAGGCCTGTTTGCAGTCATGCCTTGGAGTGTAAAACGGGTGCGGCTTAATAGGCTAGCGTCGGCTCGTGAAGCTGAGCGATCAGCTGTTGCGGGGGAACAATATCCAACCGTACGCGCTGCAGGCCACGGTTCTTAAACCGCAGGGTTTTCGCGGCGCCATAGGAAAGGTCAATAATCCTTCCCGGCACCACTGGTCCCCGGTCGTTGACACGTACGACTACCGCCCGACCATTACGCAGGTTGGTTACCCGAACCAGGGTTCCCAATGGCAGCGTAGGATGGGCTGCCGTCAGGTCGTACATGTTGTAGGGTTCGCCGCTGGCCGTGGCCTTACCCTCAAAAAAGCTGCCATACCATGAAGCGGTTCCTACCTGATACGGTCGAACTGGATGTTTCTTGGCTACTACTTTTACTACTGCTGGATTCGGTACTGCACTAGCTACTGTCTTTCGGGTGTGCCCCGACTCTGAGCTGATTGGCCCCTGAGCCGCCCCGAGGCCGACGACGAGAAATACCGCCGCCAGTCCGTGCGTCATGCGCTTTCGCATTTTCAGTCACCTCGCATCTCGAAAAAAGTCGTCCTCCCCGTACGGTGCTTCTCAACTGATTGCAACTAGGCTACCGGGCTGGGAAAAGCGGTGTCAATGGGAAATATCCTGTAGCAACTTGCCTTCGTAGTAATGGATATCTCACGTAACTTACTGTATTTGTTAGGTAATGTTTCCTATGTTGCTGCAAGGCAGTAGGTTAGCTGTTTACTTTATGATAAATAATCAAGGTTTTTCACATCATGAAATAATTACAAATTATTTGTTTTCTGTGGATTACGGTCGGAATAGATGAAGATTTTAAGCCCTTCCATATGAATGGCATACCGGCCCCGCTCTTTTCGCGTACTCAATTTTTAGAGTAAAGTTGCTCCCAGTATGAACACGCCTCCTGCCGTTTTGACCATCGCTGGCTTCGATCCTTCCTCGGGAGCAGGCGTTACCGCCGACATTAAAACCATTGCTGCTCATCACTGTTATGGCGTTTCCTGTATCACCGCTTTAACGGTTCAGGCTACTACCGGGGTGCGGCGTATTCAGGCAGTTGATGTGACGATTCTTCGTGAAAGTTTAGAGATGTTGCTGGAAGATGTTGAAATTGCAGCAGTTCACATAGGTATGTTGGGAAGTGAAGCCGCCGTTCAAACTGTGAGCAAAGTTCTGGAACAGCGAAAACTGCCAAATATCGTTCTTGATCCCATACTGCGGTCTTCTTCCGGCGCTACTTTGCTGGAAGCTGCGGGAATGAATGCATTGAAAAAAAAGCTGCTCCCGCTTGCCACAGTCCTAACCCCCAATGTTGATGAAGCTGCGGCACTTACCAAACTCCCGGTCAGTAATGAGGTGGAAATGAAGTTGGCGGCGGTTGCGCTGCATGCGTTAGGAGCGAAATCGGTTGTTATTACGGGCGGCCACTTGCCAAAGGCAACGGATCTATTGAGCATTCAACAGGGAACTATTCAGCAGCAGGTGTTTGATTCGGAGAAGTTTCCGTCCAATTCCACCCACGGCACGGGGTGCGCTTTTTCCACCTCTTTGGCCTGCAACCTGGCGTTAGGAAAAGATCTACCAGAAGCGGTTCGGCTAGCAAAAGGCTATGTTAAGGCTGCCATGGGCCACGCTTATCCAGTGGGAAAAGGAATCGGCCCATTGCATCATCTTTACCGCCTAGAAGAGAAGTCTAGAAAAGATGAAAACTAGAGATGAATCGGGGGGAGAGCTGGCATAAAGTTCCTGGGGGAGGGACTTTAAACCGTTACTTCTGTTGTGTTTCGTCGGGGTGAAACGGCCCGCTCTTCAGCAAAATTCCTGCTAAAAATGCAGCGACGGCAGCCAATAACCATTCCATCCGCCATAGTTGAATGGCCTGAAAATCCGGGAAGTTTTGCGCGCTATAAATAAGACCCACCGCCAGCGCCGCCAGCACACAACCGATGCCAATTAAAAACGCAACCAGCGAAGCGGTTGGCAAGCCAATCCAATTCTTGATGCGGTAAAACTCCAACGCCCGCAAGAAGTCCAAATTCGACGCCGCGGATGAATCAGGAGCATGCGCCAGTGTTAGCCGGGAGGCCCCGCAGATATGGCAAAAATGAGCACCCAACATGAATTCCGCGCCACAGCCACTACAGGCAATCGCAGCTTCACCTCCGGGTGCTTCCTGTGTGCCCGGCGGATGCCAGTATTCTTGAGGAATATTTCGTACAGCTTCAGCCATTAGGTTCCCCACCGCTCCTCCTTTATCCTCGCAAACCAGTAGCCAAACGGCTTCTACAACTTGCATTGATTTGCGGTCGTACATTCTCCGCGTGAGTTTCTTTTATGCTCGGTTCGCGCAATATTTACCCTCCTTTAGGCGGCAAGATTCAATGCCGCGATTATAGGGCTGATCTACCAGCTTGCATCCCCAGGCCGTGTACCCTCTTGATTCGTGGCAGTCGGTTTGCTGGATCGGGTAAACTGTCGTAAGTAGCACCTAAACGCTTGCTTGCCCGCCCTCTAGTTTTCTTGTGTGCCCTTGGCATGGCCTCAGTGTGCCTGGGACAAAAGGCGCCCGCGCCGCCCGCGCATGCGGCCCCATTACACATTTCGCGTCCGGCCGATCCGCTGAACGCGGCAGCATTCAACCATTTTTATAATCTGGAATACGGGATCGCCGTGCAACAGTTCGAGCAAATCCTGCAACGGCACCCGGAGGATCCTTTCGCCGTCAATCATTTGATCTCAGCGGTCCTCATCCGTGAGCTTTACCGCATGGGTGCAATGAATACCGGAGAATATGCCAATAACAGCTTTATTGGCGAAGCGCACCGTCCGGCGGACCCAAAGGTAAAAGAACGCATTAAGGGACTGGTGCAACGGGCGGAAGACCTCGAAAACCAGGAACTCAAGGCCAATCCCAATGATGTGGAAGCGCTCTACGCCCGCGGCGTGACCCGAGGGCAGTTCTCCATTTATACCGCGCTCATTGAGCGGGCCTGGTTTTCAGCTTTGCGCAATGCCGTAGGAGCGCGGCACGACCATGAACGAGTACTTCAACTCGACCCCAATTACACCGATGCCAAATTAGTGGTGGGCACGCACAATTACGTAATGGGGAGTCTGCCCTGGAGTGTAAAGATGGCGGTGGCCCTTGCCGGCTTGAGCGGCAACAAAGAAAAAGGGTTCAAGTATTTGCGGCAGGCCGCGGCCGGGCACGGAGAAACCAGCGTTGATGCCAAAATTGTGCTCGCGCTCTTCCTACGCCGCGAGCGGCGTTATGCCGACGCTTTGCAGATTATCCGCCAGTTGAATGACGATTATCCGAAAAACCTGCTCTTCACTCTTGAGCAAGGGAACCTTTTGCGGGCCGAAGGGCACTACCCGGAAGCCGCCGAAGTTTATACAAAAATCTGGCAGGCGGGGAGGGAAGGCCGCTATCCCAGCTTGCATTATGAAATGGCTGAACTCAGCCTGGGCGACATGCTCCGCGACCAAAAGAAATATGCCGAAGCCGCGGCCGCTTACGAACAGATCAATCAAGTAAAAAATCCAGACTCGGAACTTCTGCAAAAAGCCAACCTGGGCGCGGGAGAGATGCACGACATTCTCCAGCAACGCGATTCCGCGCTGAAAAGCTATCAATTGGTACTCGCCACCAACTCAACTTCTACTCAGGCAGATACCGCACGTAAATGCATTAAGCAGCCGTGCGGGGAATAAAGGGCGCCCCACCGTCGCACAAGATGGGTACGGTTATGATTGTACCTATTGCGCCAAACGCGATAGGCTGCGCGGCCCGAGAGCCTCTGATGGCGCCCCCCACGAGCCGAAAATGTCGTGCAGCGTTACTCTGTTTTTTGGTACGTATTTCCCGGGCTGGCCACCGCTTCGTCTTTTAAATATCCCGCCGCTAAGGTGTGCTTTGCTTTCGCAATATCCAATAACGTGGGATAAAACTGTACGAACGTCGTATCCACGGCGGCATGTTCCTGATGGCATGAGTAGCAGGGGGCCTGCGCCGGAATCTGTTGCGCGGGTTTCATGTCAGCCCCGTATCCGAAAAATGCCCAGCCTCCCGGAAATCGCGCTTCGTCTTTAATGTGAATCTCGCGCCCCATAACCTCATTCGTCTGATATTTTCCACTCTTATTGATGGATCCTTTGCTTGCGGACATTCGCTGTTCAAGCACCAGCATGGTCTTATCGGGCCATGTGCCCGTCTTCACAAATGCTTTGTAGGCCTCCGGATTAACAAATACATTGTCGAACATCGAGTGCCCCGGCGGCATCTGGGCATTCGGGTTATAGTTCATGTCCATTCCGGTAGTCAGATAAATCCATTGCCGGTAATTGGCGGGAAAAACAAGCTTGCCATCTGCGGTGTACGCCGGCGCATTGGACGGGGGTTCGGCCGCGGCCATGTTGGGGACGGCTCGAGGTACCAACAGTACGCATAGGCTGAACAGAAATAAGAGACCCAAACGCATACATTTTCTCCTTCCTGCGAAACGCTACATTCAATATGCGAAAACGCTAGAGCCAAAGTGCTTCCGAATGATCCTTAGTACGCATGCCGGCGAGGAAATGTTCCGGCCATGCTGCCAGTTTTTTGCGGAATGGCTTGTTGTTTTGGTATCTTACACGCCTCGAACAGTTCGGTGGCGCAGACTGGATTTTGGACCACCGACCTTTGGGTTATGAGTGATTCCATCAACATAATTTCAAAGAGTTAGCGGGCGTGATTGCCTGTTTCAAAGCGTGATAGATAGCGGTAAAGAGGAATCAAGAGTTGTTATTTTGGGTTGAAATTGTGTCGAATTCGGAAAAAGAAGAATCTAAATTTGACTTCGCAGATAAGAAGCTTGAAGGGACTTAGAGAATCGCTCAGATGTTCTTGGGGGGAATTGGGACATGCCGCAAATCGGGCTCGGTGACTTCGCGTCGGTGGATTGGGAGAGAGTATGAAGCTCAACTCGTCGAGACACTAAAAGACGCTCGCGGACGTCTGAAGTTCGAATCCCTCTCGCTCCGCGGCCAACGCACATTGTCAATTGGTTGCATCGCCCAAATGACGATCAAAGAAATTGATCATCACATTGAATGCATCCCTCGACTCGGGAATATCCGGGTTGTAGAAGAATCCATGAAAAAGGCCTTCCCACACATCGAGTTCAGTTTCCACGCCGAGCTTCACAAGTTGCTCATGCGTATAGAGCGCGGAGCTCAACTCAAAGTCGCGCGTTCCCGTGATGATCAGCGTTGGTGGAAATTTCGCTAAAATTTCTGGGAAGTGAATGGGCGAAACCAAAGGATCTTTCGGGTCCGTGTCCCTGAAATAACTCAGCGGTGACTTTGCTCCCGGTGTGGCTGGCTGAAACAAGCGAGCCTCCCCTAAAGGCATGCCAGTATAAAGAGCATCGCCGCCCACCACCCCGCCCGCCGAGGCGCAAAAAATTCCAATCGCGCCGGGCCTCGGCAGCGAATGCTTTTGGAACCAAGCCACCGACATTGCCGTTTGCGTGCCGCCAGCCGAACAACCGTAAATACCGATGTTTTCGGGTTTGTGGGTCTTCAGGAGTTCTTGATATACCGTCGCTACGTCTTCACTCGCAGCAGGGAATTTGTTGTTCGGACCTTCGCGATAGTCAACGGTTATGACTTCAACTTTCCCCAATGCAGAGACTGGGATCGACTCGAGTTCTGCGCAACCCGGCCAGCAACCCATGAACGCACCGCTGTGTAGATTGATCAACACTCGATTCTTGTTCTTCGTCGAGACACCCGATTTTGGTGTGTAGTCATAGACGTGTACCCCGCCGATTGTCTCGTCTTTTTTTTCGACGGCGAACAGCTCGTAGTCGCGGGCAAGATATCCCTTCATGAACCGCGGCACGCCAGCATCCTGATGCAAAACTGCGGGGTTCTGCATGTCCTTCAAATGCTGCGCAACGTATGCTTTTGCTTCCGGGCTAAGAAATACCGAAGGTGGCACGGTTTGCGCGGGAACTTCCAGGGCGCCGTCGGCCTCGACAGTCACTTTTGGGCGCTGTGCGGACGCGGGATTTTGAGCCAGGGTGACTCTGGCAGCGATGAGGCCGAAAAGCAGCAAGCCTAAAAGTGATGTGAAGTATTTCATACCGCCCCCGTGCGAGATGTAGCCACCCGTGGCAGTTTGAGGCCGCAGATGATCAGCCAGAGAAAACCCGGAAGCCGCGTTAGCGGGACGAAGTACATCGCCCAAGGGAAAAGCAGCGAAAGTACTGACAATTGTCCAAACAGGGCGAGTGCAATTCCGCAATAACAAATCCAGCGCGGTAGCAGACGCAAGAAGTACGAGGGCACGGTAATACCGGCGATCAGCAGCCCGAGTAGCGAGGCATAACCAGGCCCGCCCGTCATGAAAGCAAAATCCTGCCACGAAAGCGTTGCCGCCGCGCTCGCGGTGATGTTGTGCTGGGATAGGACCCATTGCGCCATCCCGGAAAGTGCCAGGATGAAGGATGCGCCCAGTCCTCCAAAAAGGGCTATTGTGGCTCCGGCTGCGCGAATACCCAGAAAGCTTAAGCGGCTCGAAATTGTCGCAGAGTAGATTCCCAAGGGGATCGCCGAAGCAAATACTATGAACGCCTGGAACCTCACGGCATTCGCGTGCATTCGGAAGAAGTCAAGAATTGCCGCATCGCTG
>JAICKN010000258.1 GCA_025927855.1 Terriglobales bacterium | reverse complement strand
GTGAAGCATTGAGTCTGCTTGGAGAGCAAGACGCGGCCATGGACCGTTTCACCAAGGCGCTAAATGCTCCTAAAAGCGACCGCATTGAAGTGCGACTGGCGATTGCGAGAATTATGCTGGCAAAAGGCGAATGGAGCGATGCGCGGCGTCAGATCGCTTTAGGTTTGATGGAAGCGAACATCGGCGAGACGCTGCCTCCGACCGGAGAGCAACTGATGCAGGCGGCGGACGCCTTTCTCGGTATGCACGAATTTCAGCTTGCTAAGACATTTTTCGAGCGGGCCCGAGCTGCAGGCGCTTCTGATGTAGCGGTGCGTGTGGGACTGGCTAATACTTATCTGGCGCTCGGGGATACGCCCCGGGCGCGCGGAGAACTTGCTTCGATTTCTACTTTTGCCGATGCAGATTCCAATTATCAGTATCTATTGACCAAAGGCAACATGCTCCTGCAGGAACATCACAATCCTCAGGCGCTCACTGCGTTTGCGCAAGCCGCGGCGGCCTCCGGTGAGGATGAAACCGCCGACCGCCAGTTATTGCAGGCAGGCGGCAGCGAAGGCATGCGCATCAACGACAAGTTGAGTTTGATGGCCGACACCTCGATCACTCCGATCTTTGAAGATACGACCGTGTATCCGCTCGATGCGAAGCTGGATGTACCGAATCCAGTTCCCGGCAGGCAGGGATTGCTCCCGTTGCCGCGCTCTTCGCTGGAGACGCAATGGACGGGCGCATACCACCTGCATCTGCCGGACCTGCCGCCCGCCAGCGGCTTCTTCCGGATGCGCAACGACCGCGGCGCGATATCGCTGCCCAGCGCCGATGCGATCGTGAACCGCGATACAACGGATTATTCGCTGAATTTCGCGCTGAATCCAACCGTCAACCTAGGCGACAACGTGATCACTTTCAGCTCTGGTATTGAAGGGACTTTCCGGCGCGACTCCGAAGATCCGGTCCACATGAACCAGAACCTCTTCCGGCAGTTCGTGTACATGTCCACCAGTTCGTTTTTCAATATCGTTTCTGTGGATGGATACGCCATCCACGAATCCGGCCCATTTACAGAGCAGCATATTCATTCATCCGATGTCGCCGGGCAGATCAATTTCCGTGTCGGCACGCCCTGGGGCAAAACCGCGCTGGTGACCGGATGGGGAGCGCGCAATTTGCAGTTCTCGCCGGTGGCCCGCGAATTTTTCCTGACGTCCACCTATTTGGGAGTTGAGCGGAAAATTGGCAGTGAGTTCAAATTCCGCGTCGTTGCAGAACATCTGCGCTCCTGGCGGGTGCAAAATGGCACCGACTGGGCCATCGCACAGGCACTGCGACCCGCCTTCCATGCAGAATACCGGCCTACGCGGAACTGGAGCGTCCAGGGATCGGTCGCGTTTTCCAACAATATGGGGTTTCATGATTACGACGCGGTGCAGAGCGGATTCGCGGTCTCCTATGAACGTTCCGTGCGGCGCGTCTTCAGCGATGATACCGGCTCGGTCCCCCTCCGTTATCCAATACGATTTTCCGCCGGCATGCAGCAGGAAAACTTCTTCAACTTCACCGGGGGAAGCAACAATCAATTCCGGCCGTACGTGAGCATCACGATCTTCTAGCAGCGCTCCAGTTGAATAGAAGCGCTCTAGTGGGAGCGCGATATCGGACGGTCTTCATCAATCAGAAGAGAGGCGGGCCAGGCATGGCCTTCGCGCTCGCGCTGGCACCCTCAAGAGAGCGGCCTCGCGGTATGATAAGGGCTCTCTTATCAGGTTCCCGAGGAGGGGTTATGACGCGAATTGCGCTGATTGAACCGGAAGCGGCCAATCCGGAAGTGAAGGAAATTTACGAAAAAACCTTGCGTGGCAAGCCCGGCACCATTCAAAAAGCGCTAGCGCTGCGGCCGGATGCCCTGAAAAATTTTCTGGCTTTTTATGCCAGCGTAGGACGTTCGCTCGACCGCAGACTTTATGAGTTGGTTTATCTGCGCGTTTCGTTCATCAATGGTTGCTTTTATTGCTCGCAACATCACGTGGCCTCGTCAAAAAAAGCTGGGTTGGCGCACGAGCAATGGGTCGCGCTAAAAAACGGTGCCTATGAAAATTTCAGTGAAGCAGAGCAGACTGCGTTGCGGTATGCGGAAAAAATCACGCGCGCGCCCCAGCAAGCTGGCGACGCGGATTTTGCCGGCTTGAGGAAACATTTTTCAGAGGAGATGATCATGGATCTACACCTGCTCATTGGACTGGCGAATTTAACAAACCGTTTTACCGGCCCGCTGGACCTTGCGCTGGAGTTTCCTGCGGAGCAGATTTGACCGCATTGAGCGTACTGCAAAAGTGGTCACCGGCGCAGGTCCGGAGTGCTACACTGGCTCGTTATGAATGATCAACTTGTGAATGAGCGCCGCCGCTCGCGCACCTGGCTTTGGATATTGATTGGCGGAGGAGGGTTTTTCCTCTTCGTCCTGGCAGTCTTCACGCTGGTCTATCTGACGTTGCACGCGGGCGGGGGAACAGCCTCGCTGACCGGCTTCGGCGACAAAATCGGAGTTGTGGACATACAAGGCGTGTTGCTCGATCCGGACGAGGTGATCCATCAACTTAAGAAATTTAACGACGATGATTCGATCAAAGCGATCATTCTGCATGTGAACTCTCCCGGAGGCGGAGTGGCTGCGTCGGAAGAGATGTACCGCGAAGTGAAGCGCATTCGGGACGGAAAGAAAAAGCCGATCGTCGCTTCCATTGAAACTGTGGGGGCGAGCGGCGCCTATTACGTTTCCTCCGCGACCGACAAGATTTATGCCGATGGCGGCAGCGTGGTGGGTTCGATTGGAGTGATCTCCGAGTGGGTGAATTACGGAGACCTGATGCGCTGGGCCAAACTCAAACCTGAGATCATGAAAGTCGGGGAGTTCAAGGATACGGGCGATCCGACGCGGGAGCTTACTCCGGCTGAGCGCGTCTACTTACAGGGACTGATTGACAATATGTACTCGCAGTTCGTGCAAGCAGTTTCCGAAGGCCGGCATGCCAACTTCAATGACATTAAAGCCATTGCGGATGGACGGGTTTGGACTGGCCAACAGGCGCTGGGGTTGAAACTGATTGATAAGATCGGAGATTTTCAGACGGCCGTGGATGAAACGGCCAAATCGGTCGGCATTCACGGGGAGCCGACCCTGGTCCATCCGGAACAGGACCAGAAGACCTTGCTTGACCTTCTTTTTGGCAATATTTCGCCTTGGCTGCCCAGCCGTGAAAAGCTGCTGGACCAGGAAATCGGCTTTTATTATCTCTGGAGATAGGGTTCCGGGATAGGGTTCCAGTTGCGCGCGAAATGGTTACTCTGTAGTACATCGCCACTTGCGGGAACTCCTGAAATTTGAGAAGTTTATGCAAGCTGAGTTCTGTTAGCATAACCGGGCGCATCCAAAGCGCGCCTGAGATTTGAAGGACGGAGTAGCGACGAAATGACGAAAGCCGATCTTATCGAAGAAGTTTCCCGCCTGGCAGAGCTGACCCGGAAGGACAGCGAAGTTATTGTAGAGACTATCTTTGACAGCATCGTACGTTCGCTGCGCGTGGGCGACAAGATTGAGATCCGCGGGTTTGGCAGCTTCCGTACGCGGCAGAGAAAGTCGCGCGTAGGCCGTAATCCCAAGACTGGAGACAGAGTGGAAGTGCCTGCCAAGAAGATTCCGTTTTTCAAGCCCAGCAAGGAATTAAAAGATATTGTTAACACCGGGGATGGCAGCAGCGCTGCTCCTGCAGCTCCCGCGCCAACTATATAAGGTTTTGCATAGGGCCTTGTATAGGTGTTCTCGACAAGTCTGATTCTTAACTTCCTTTAGAAAATATTGTTGAAATTGTCCGGCGGTTCGTGCGGAATTAATTCGCGCGTTTGGCTTTCACGATGCGTTCATCGATTGGTTTGCGGCCGGCAAAACCTTCGCTGACGCCATGCCAGTGGGTGATGGATTTCTCTCCCAGCTTCCAACAGAGCAATACGATCGCACCATCCACTTCGCAGGGAAAGTCGAGCAGGCCGATATCAATATCTTTTACCTGCACACCGATGGCGTCAATTTCAGCGAGCGCGTCTTTTATTTTCTGGGTGGCCTTTTCGGCTTCAGCGCGGCGTTTGGCGTAGTGCAAAACATTGACAGCGGTTCCGCCATTCACGAATATGCGCTGCTTAAGTTCCTGAAATTCTTCATTCACCTCTTCCAGCAGTTTTTTGCCAGAGATGGCAGTACGCAATAATGACTCTAGGACGGGCAGGAGGGTTTGGGCTTCTGCGAAGGTAAAGGTGCGGTCTGCCATAGGT
>JAICKN010000279.1 GCA_025927855.1 Terriglobales bacterium | reverse complement strand
TCCCCTGAGAGCTTTTCGGCGACGACAACTGCTATTTCTTGCTGATAGCGCTGACTTGAACGACGAATGGCTTTCCTTTCGTGGCGGCTTGAATCAGCGGGCGCAGAGCTTCCGAGGAAATTCCCAGTGTGCCGCCGGAAAATCCATCAATATAAGCAGAGTTCACACCGATTACTTCTCCGCGGGAATTAAAAACCGGGCCGCCGCTGCCGCCGTGCGCGGTGGTCGCATCGTAAATTAGTTTTTCACCCACCACGTCGCCTAGATGCCCATAAGTCGCCGAAGGCCGGATGAGCGAGAGCGCCGCTAATTCACTGGCCGCATTGGCATCATCATGGCGGTAGGCCAGACGGTCGTAAACGGCGGTCGGAGATTTAGCCACCATGCCCAGCACTCCCATGGGGTAGCCAACCACGGCGACAGGATCGCCGGGCGAGGAATATCCGGAAGCCAGGGGAAGCGGCGCTAACGAGCGGGTCTTAGCGGAATCAGCCATGCGGACAACTGCCAGGTCCTCGGAGCCGGAGAGCTCCGCCGGTGTGATCTCGACCGGGGTAGGCGAACCGGGGAAAAAGGCCATCAGCTTTTCCAGGCTCGGAACCGCGCCCTTTTCGATGAGCGCTTCGGTTTCAGGGTCCTGGTACCAGGGTTCGGCCACATGGCGATTGGTGGCCAGCAGATTTTTGGCCACCACAAAACCCGTTCCTGAAACGCGCACACGCACCGAAGGCGCGCGGTTGGGAAATGCGACCTGATAAACGCCAAAAATGTAGCAGATGGAATTGCGGTAGTGGCCGAGCACCGCCGATGGCACGGCTTCCTGCTGCTGCAACCGTTGCACCTGCTCTGAAAGTTGTTGCACCTTCTGTTGCAGATCGTGGCTGGGCGGGGGCGCATAGTAGCGGGCCATAAAGAGCGCGCTCACCAGAAGGAACAAGCCTATGAGCGCCTGAACAAATTCCTGCCAGGAGGAGCAGACTAACTCTTCGGTCTGCGATTGGAACAGCGGTTCCGATGATGAATATTGGTCCGGCATTAGCTGCCCGTAAACGAACCTGCCCGCGAAACTTAATTTCGTGACCAGAGTCTTAAAAGAAAGAGCGAATCCTTCTTTCCAGACCCGATGCCAAAAGGGGGATTCGTTTATTCTCGCTGGTCGCAGGCCGGGCTTCCACGGTACGGAAGACGATGTACATGTGAGTGAATTTGAACCTAAGTCATTGGGAACCGGGAACCGGAAGAGTGCTGAGCGGCGCTGATAAAGGGCGGGGCTTCAAAACGGGAATTCAGCGGGACACAGGAAGATTTTTTAATACAAACAGGGATTCGCGTCTGTCGCAGGTCATGGATGCACGGTAGCCCCGGTCAGGGGTAAAACTACCCTGGCCCGAGTGCCGCGAAACTGGGAGGCCAACTCTAGCGCACCATGCAGCTCGCGGACGCGTTCCCTCATCGCGCTTAATCCAACGCCCATTCCGAGGCCGGACTGATTAAACTGGTCGAGCTGCCGCTGGGATATGCCACAACCATCATCTTCAATCTCAAGCACTACGCTTTCCGCTTGGCGCAATAAGCGAAGGGTAACTATGGAGGCCCCGGAATGCCGGTGCACATTCGTCATGGCCTCCTGCAGAATACGGAATAGCGCGAGTTCGATGGGCGCGGGAAGCCGCCAGGAACTATCGTTCCATGTCCCTTGCCAGATAATTTTTAGTCCGCAGCGCTGCCCGAAGCCTTCCACATACCAACGGGCCGCGGGAATGAACCCGGCTTCTTCCATCATGGGAGGATGTAACAGGTGTGAAAGAGAGCGCACTTCGGAGATGCATCGCTCCAGCAGCCGTTCTGACTGGGCCCATAGGTCAGCGCGAGCGGGAGACTGCCGCAGCATGTCCACATTCAGCTTCAGGCCGACCAGATACTGGCCCAGGCTATCGTGCAACTCGCGCGCCACCCGCCTGCGTTCTGAATCCTGCAACGCCAGCACTTGCGCGGAAAGCCGGCGGAGCGCCTCCGTGCGCTGTTCCACCAGCAACTCCAATTCGGCTTTGCTTTGCAGCAGGGCCTGTTCCATCCGCTTATGTTCGGTTATGTCGCGCAGAAAACAGCGCGTGTGGATGAAGCGCCCGTTTTCCCAAAGTCCATTAGAGTGCATCAACACGGTCTTCACAGAGCCGTCTTTGCAGCGCAGGTCGGCGGAAAAATCATAGACATCCTGTCCCAGCATCATCTTCCGCCAGTACTCTTCGAATATCTGCCGCTCCACATAAAACTCATGCACAGCGTGTCCGGTGTACTCCTCGCGCGTGTACCCCAGAAGCTGAAGCGCGGCGGAGTTCACCCAAACGACGCGCTGATCTGGGCCCAGCAGTTGGATCCCTTCCAGGGCATTTTCCAGCACATCCGCCAATTCCGATTCCCGTAGCCGCAGCGTTTTTTCAATTTGCCGCCGCTCAGCCCTCTCGGTTTCAAGCACCATGGCTTTTTGCTGCAACCGGATAATGTTGCGATTGCGCTCATCTTCATTCGGCAGAGAAACATGGGTCTCCGCCGGGATCACGCAGGAGTGCGCCGCGCAAATCTCCAGAAACGCCTCCCGGTACTCATCCCGGTCGAACCCTACCATGGGATAGGCGCAAAGAAGGGAGAATGCATGTGTCTCACCCAACTCATTCCATAAATGTTCCAGGCGGATAGCGGCCATCCTGTTTCCCCAACCCCAGAGCAGCGCCACCATCTCTCCAAATGCGCAAACTCGCGGCGACTCCGAAAGAGAAGCCATCGAAGCTGTTTCCAGTGCCTTGGTAATGATCTGATGAAATTTGTCCGGATCGGGCAATCCTTGCTCCCCTGGCGTGTCGAACGCCATAAGCTGGGAGAGAGTTTCTTCCGCGTCCAATGCGAGATAGCGGCCGGACTGAGCGGCCTGCGCGAGATCAACTCCATTCTCGATAATTTTTTGGGCAATCCCCGCCCGGTGGGATTTCGTGGCAATGACCACCGCGCCTTCTCCCTTTTTTAGGGAGACGCCTATCATTTTGCTGACAGAACTAAGCAGATATTCGTCTTCACTGTAGAACTGGACCGAATGAGCTGACTGTCCCGTTCGCGGTAAACTGGCCGGCATGGCCGGAACATGCCGAGGGATGTCTGCCGTACTCACTGCTGATCTCCTGGAGGGAAACTACATTGGGGAGTGGTCCCGAATGATGCAAGCCCAAGCCTGAGCAGATTATTGCATTGAACGTGAAAGTCTAAAATACAGTAAGTTCTGTATAGCGAAGTTGCGGGCCCAGGCTATGCCTGGTGCAAGTCTGGCGAAACCAGCGGGAACAGCAAAACAGCTTAGGCAAGTTGCAGGCTTTCGCTCTATTAACTTGTTTTTTTACAAGCTGCACCAAGAAACCGGAATCAACTCACATGGACCTGACCTCAACTGAAATTCGTGTGCTGGGCGCCTTAATCGAGAAGGACATCACCACACCGGACTACTATCCGTTGTCACTGAATGCGCTGGTGAATGCTTGCAACCAGAAAAATAACCGCGAACCCATGATGGAACTGGATGAAGATTCTGTGCGCCATGCGCTCGATACATTGCAGGCCAGGCGCATGGCCGGAGCCGGGGGCGGGGCCGATAGCCGCGTGACCAAATATGAGCACCGTTTGCAAGAAGTTTTTAACTTCGACCGCCGCGAAATCG
>JAICKN010000178.1 GCA_025927855.1 Terriglobales bacterium | reverse complement strand
TCTCTCCATTGCGGTGGTGCTTGCGCAGGACCGTGCCATCAAGGGGAGAGCGGATAATGGTTTTTTCATACATGGCGCGGGCGTCCTGCAATTGCGCGCGAGCCTCCTGCACATCCGCCCGCGCCGCAGAGACGTCCTCCTCGCGGGCGTGGTCATCAATGAGCAAGTAGTTCTGCAAAGCTTCCTGGTACTTGGCTTGATCCACATCGTTTTCGCGCTGATAAGTTTCCAGTTCTTCGCGGGAAATTACGCCCGCTGCGAAGAGCTTTTGACGGCGCAGCAATTCGGAAGCGGCGTTATCCGTAACTGCTTTTGCTTCATGCACAGAGGAAAGCGCCTGCGCTCGTTCCTGACTGCGCGCGCCATTCACTACTTTGCGCAGCGCCGCTTCTTTCTGCTGGATCTGCGCCGCCGCGGCATTTAGCTGCGCGAGGTAATCGGCATTCTGGAGAACAGCGAGCACCTGTCCGCGGCGAATGTGGTCTCCTTCTTCCACGTTCACGGACTTCAGCTTTCCGCTGAGTTCTGAGCCGATCATGATGTTTTCCGAAACAGGCTCAACCTGTCCGGGGCCGGCCACGAGGGGATTTACCCCCGGCTGGGCGATCTCCGTTTGAGAGTTGGCGGCGCGGGAGCGGCCAACCAAAAGCAGGAACGGAATGGCAAGCACAGCCACGGCACATATTAAGACTGCAATCTTCTTCTTACTCATACTCCCCTCACTTCTGCAGGTTCTGCTGCTGCGCCAACGGCAGGATAAAACTCACTAATGGCACTGGATGGCTTTTTTGCTGAATAACCAGCCACGAGGCCATCTTCAATGCGGATGGTGCGGTCGGCAAATTCGAGCACGCGCGGGTCGTGGGTCACGATGACGACAGCACGGTCGCGCTTGTGCGCCAGGTCGGCGAGCATCTGCATGACGTTCTTGCCGGTGTGCGAATCGAGCGCGGCGGTGGGCTCATCGGCGAGCACAATTTCGGGATCGCAGGCCAGAGCGCGCGCAATGGCGATACGTTGTTTTTGGCCGCCGCTCAGGTCCGCGGGAAAGCTCTTGTATTTTTCGGCGAGGCCGACATTCTCCAGCAATTCTTGGGCGCGCTTTTTCGCGGCGGCTTGCGGCTCTTTCTTCAAATCGAGCATCAGTTCGACGTTCTCACCGGCAGTGAGCGTGGGAAAGAGATTGAACCCCTGAAAGACAAAGCCAATGTGCTCAAGGCGCACGCGGGGCAATTCTTTCTCCCGCAGCTGGGTCACTTCGATTCCGGCGATCCGGACGCTGCCGCCGGTCGAGGCCAGAATGCAGCCCATGATGGAAAGCAGCGTGGTTTTGCCGCTGCCGGAAGGCCCCATGAGCATGACAACTTCTCCGGCGTGAACGTCGAGATCAATGCCGCGCAGCGCGGTGACGCTCGCGCTGCCTTCGGTGTAGGTTTTGGTCACTTCGCGGACTGCAATGGCTGGCTGCATATCTATCCTTTAAAAACCATGGCTGGGTCGAGCCGGGTGACTTTACTGATGGAAATCATTCCTGCGCCAATGCACATAGTGAGCGTCAAAAAGAACATGCCGATGGCCATAGGCAGGGGCAATTCAATCGGCGCGCCCCCGCCCTGGCTGGCATGCACCACAAATGCGCTGACAATCATGCCCAATACATATCCGATGACCGCGCTGATGGCCGCTTGCCGGGTGATGACGCGATATACATAGCTGTTGGGCGCGCCCATGGCTTTTAGCGTCCCGAATTCCTTCAGGTGGTCTACGGTCGTGGCATAGATTGTTTGCGCAACCACAACGAAGCCGACTACCAGACCCAGTACGGCGGCCAGCAAGACCGCGATTCCGGCCCCAGTAGTGAACATCCAGTAGAACTGCGTCATGTGGCTGAATTCTGCGCTGGTCACGACCTGCACATCTTTGACCTGCGCCAGAATTTCCCGGCGGACCTCATTAATCTCCGCCCCAGGCGCGACTTTCACCAGGATGTAAGTGGTTTGATTTTCGGGCAGGCGCGCATAATCCTGTGCCCGCTTGAACATCGTGAACACGTAGGGAGACGTGGTAAATGCGCGAATGCCCCGAGTGAAACCCACGATGCGGGCGCGGCGGTGGTTTATTTCTACGATCTGGCCAATATGGGTTGCGCCGAGTTTCTCTTTATAGACTTCGTCTACAAAAATGGCGTCGGGGCGTTTCAAATCTCCCAGTTTTCCCTGCACCAGGTTCCACGGGAGACCCATGTCCTTGTCTATATCCATGCCAACGATCTGAACGGTTTCCTGCCGCCCATCGGGGCGCTTCCATTCCACCCAATCGCTGATGTACTTCTCCGCATCCTGCACGCCGGGAATGGCGCGCACCTGATAGAGCTTCCGCTCGCTGAAAGGGACCCCCTGCTCCACGTAAGGAACGTTGATGGAGGTCACCCAGAGATCGGCATTGGAATGGTCAATCAGGTTCGAGGTGGTCTTCATAAAACCGACAAACAGTCCCAGCTCGACCACAATCAGCACGACCGCAAACACGATTCCGGTAAGGGTCACGGCCAGCCGGACTTTGTCGTGAAACAGATTGCGCTCGGCAAGAGGAGGCATTACTTTTTCTCCCGTAACAATCCGTACAGAATTCCCTCGAGCATGACGTCCGCGCGCTGCTCGGTCGGACGGAATTCCACCCAGCCTTCTTCGCATTTCGCTATACCGAGAGAGATGACTCCATGAATGGCCGCCCAGAGCGTCTGCGAAATCAGGTCTGGATCGGTCAGGACTTCGCGAAAACTGCCGGCCTGAAGCGCTTCCTGCACGGTCTGGTTCAGGAAGGCGTAGGCATCCAGCTCGGGGTTCCCTTTTCTTTGCAGATCGCTTTCCTGCAATCCCGAGGGAGGATGCGGCGTCATGAACATGAGCCGGTAGTGATTGGGAAACTTCATTCCGAACTCGACATACAAGCGGCCAATCTGCCGGATTCTCTCCAGTGGGTCGGGCGAGACTCCCCGTTCCTGAAAAATTGAGGCGAGGCGGGCGAAGTCCTCCTGGCACAACTCGTGAAAGAGTTCCTCCTTGTCGGCGAAATAGAGATAAATTGCGGTAGGAGAGTATTCGATCTTCTCAGCGACTTTCCTCATGCTGACGCGGTCGTAGCCTTCGCTTAGAAAGAGCTCCCGCGCAGCTTCGAGGATCTTTTCCCTTAACTCTGTTTTCTCGCGCTCTCTCCGCTCCAGAACACCCATGGCCAACCTCAATAACAAAGGTCTATAACTTTACAGTGTTAACTTAACGTCATTAAGTTACAGTTGTTGGTTAATTATTGTCAAGCATTTTTTAGGATAAAAGCGACCCCAGTTAAGGGAGGCACTGGGGCCGTGAAGTTTTTCAGAGTCTAAGCATTTTTCTTTCTCAGGGCCAGCCATACGCCGAAGCCGCATCCGAGGATAGTCGCGGCCCACAGCCAGGGCGAATAGGGACGCCACTCCATGTAAAATACCGCGTGACCTGGTGGATGCCAATCAATCTGCAAGAGGACGTAAGCCAGGAATCCAACGACAGCGAACACGATCCCCGAGATCACCGCCTTCGCCATCGATGGCAGCCTCCATGCTAGGTAAGCGCTGAGGGCCGCACAAGTGGAAGTGAGCACCCAGAACCACACGTTATGAATGGTGATCGCCTCCCATGCCCCGACTGCGATGGCCGGGTTGTGGGCAAATCTGTGGCTCCAAAATATCCGGTATGAGAGCCAGAAACCGACAAACGCGCCCAGGATGCCAGCGATGTTTATCGTCACAATTCTCCAGATTGTTTTCACTGCCGTTCCCTCATGTCTTTGTTCCTTTACGGGTTATGCGTACACGCCTGCGGTGGCTGATTAGCGTCGTACTGACGGATGGCGATGTTTGTTGGGAGGCCAGCTTGTGAGTTTTCCCAATCACACTTCCATCCGGTCACGGGAATTTTTACAGATGGCCCAGCTATCCCAGCGAGGCGGAGGGTCGGGCCAGTCGGTCAGTGTCTTAGGATTCCAGTCTGGCGGAGTGGTCGCCTCTGTGCAATGGCTGGTGATGTTGTACTCGCAAAGGACTTGGTTGGCGGTATTCGTCCAGCAGATCTGAACGGTGCGAGGTCTCCAACTGGTATACGCACCCTCGATGAAGCTGCTGAGCGATGTGTCCAGAAACTCGCTGCCGCTGGCTGGACAAGTTGAGGTAGCATTGCAGTTGATGTTTATCGGGCCACCGGTTCTGTCCGATTTTGGCTTTCCCCGCCTGCTATGCTGGACGTAGTTCTTCCATGATGTCTGCTGAGCCAGAGATTGCTCCCGTTGAAATTGTCGGCAAAACCGCATTTGGCCGCATGTTTTTTGCTGTATTAGTTCTGCTGGCGATGCTCATTGGAGTTCTTGCGGGACTTTATCTGGTTTATTCCACCAATCTTCCTCAGGTAGAAGATTTAGAGACTTACCGGCCCAGTTCGATCACGGAGGTCTATGACGCTCACGGGCGCGTGATTGGGTCGTTCGCGCTGCAGCGCCGCGTGGTCGTGGGTTATGGTGATTTTCCGCCGGTATTGCGCGAAGCGCTGATTTCCATTGAAGACAAGGATTTTTACAGCCATTGGGGCATTAACGTCTGGCGCATTGTAGGAGCAGCCTACCGGGACATCCGCTCGGGAGACAAGGCGCAGGGCGCATCCACGCTCACCATGCAATTGGCAAAAAATCTCTTCCTTTCGCCGGACCGCTCGTTTCACCGCAAAATGCAGGAAGCCGTGCTGGCCATCCAGATTGAGCGGCACTTTACCAAAGCGCAAATTTTTACTCTGTACGCCAATCAAATTTATTTAGGACATGGCGTGTATGGGTTCGAGGCGGCATCGGAATACTATTTCAGCAAGCCTGCCAAACAACTCACGTTGGACGAAGCCGCGTTGCTGGCCGCGCTGCCCCGCTCACCAACTTATTATTCTCCCATCAATCATCCCGAACATGCGTTGAAGCGGCGCAACCTGGTGATTAATTCCATGCTGGAGGATGGCAAGATCACCAATAAGCAAGCCTCCGCCGCACGGGCAAAGCCGCTGGGACTCAACCTGGCGCACGATCCGAATACGCTGGCGCCGTATTACGTGGAAGAGATTCGCCGCTACCTGGAAAATAAATATGGCAGCGACCGAGTGCATGAGGCCGGGCTGCGCGTTTATACCGGACTCGATGCGGAGTTACAACAAGCGGCGCGCCAGGCCGTGCTCGATGGGCTGGCGGCTTATGAACGCCGCCATGGATGGCAGGGGAATTTACCCAACGTGCTCGCGCAGAAGATCAAGCTGGGGGATTATGTAGACCCCGATTGGGGAGATGAACCGGAAATCAACGGATATGTGCACGCGCTGGTAACGAACGTGGCGCGCGGCGCTGCCGAAATCAAGTTTGGCGCATACTCAGCGGCGCTTTCCCAGGCGGATGCGGCGTGGACGCAGCGCAAGCTCGCGGACATTCTGAAACCGGGCGACATTGTGTATGTGAAGATCATCGCGCTCGGGCTAAACGGAAAAGTTGACGTGAGCCTGGAACAGGACTCCGGGGTGCAGGGGGCGCTGGTTGCGATTGACAATGCGACTGGTGAAATCCTGGCGATGGTAGGCGGGCGCGACTTCAATGTCTCCAAGTTTAACCGCGCCACGCAGGCCTTGCGGCAAGTGGGATCATCATTCAAGCCTTATGTTTATACGGCTGCCATTGACCGGGGAGCGCGGCCCGAGGACACGATTCTGGACGCTCCTATTACGTTCCAAACGCCTTCGGGGCCGTACACGCCACATAATTACGAAGAAAAATTTGAAGGCGCAGTGACGTTGCGCCGCGCCCTGGCCCAGTCATTGAATATTCCGGCGTTAAAGCTGGCGGACAGCCTGGGCATCAACACTGTGATTGATTACGCCCACCGCTTTGGAATCACTTCGCCTATTCCGCCCTATTTGCCTGTGGCGCTGGGAGCGGTCGAAGTAACGCCGCTCGAACAGACTTCGGCCTACAGCATATTTCCCGATGATGGAGTGCATCTGGAACCGCGTTATCTGCTGAAGGTGACGGATTATGAAGGAAGAGTTCTGGAAGAAGATTATCCGGAGATACGAGACGTGATCAGCGAGCGCACGGCGCGCATTATGACTTCCATGCTGCAGGACGTGGTGCAGCATGGAACCGCAATAGCGGCCGCCAGCCTGAAGCTGCCGCTTGCGGGAAAGACGGGGACGACGAATGATTTTACCGACGCGTGGTTCGTGGGCTTCTCGCCCCGCATCACCTGCGGCGTGTGGGTGGGGTATGACCAAAAGAAAACTTTGGGAGCGCGGGAGACGGGCGCACATGCGGCGCTTCCCATCTGGATGGATTTTATGAAGAAGGCGGTGTCAGGCAAGGACCCGGGAACATTTCAGCCGCCGCCGGGGTTGCCGGAAAATCCTGCGGCACAGAAACCGGACACGCCAGACAATGCGCCTGCAGAAGAAGAGGCGCGCTGAAGTGCAAGGGATGGGATTCTCACAGAAGACTGGTATCCGTGAATGGAGTGCGTGTGAGTAGGGTAGGGATGCTTCGACTTCGTAAATCATGCGCCGGCGCATGATTTACTAGGCTCAGCATGACAGCATTTTCCAGGGGATTAATTAAAAAATGTGTGCTCTTGAGAGTGCATTTTCCATAGAAGCATTTCTTCCCTTCCCGTCCAATTTACGACATAAAAAAAAGACCTGTGCCGTTTCACAGGTCTTTATTAGAGTTCATACTTTAAACGGAGGTG